>CAKRMO010000012.1 GCA_934364765.1 uncultured Bacteroidaceae bacterium
CCTGAAGACAGGCGTTTGCGTGCTGCTGCTGTTCATAGGCGTGAAGCTTCTCACCCACAGTATATTCCACATTGACGCTGTGGCATCGCTCGTGTTTATCCTTGCCGTGCTTGTGGTGAGCATAGGCCTGTCGCTAATCATCCCCGCAAGGCAGGGAAATAAATAAAAGGGAACCACAATTCGCGGGGCTGTTGCCGCTGCCCATGCTGGCAGCGCAAAACCGAAAGCGGCAGCTTTCTTACCAAACATTCCGAAAACTACATGGGACATGGGAAAAACTATGTCCTATGCAGGAAAAATTATGTCTGATATAATCCAGACTACATCAGACCTTTTTTTGCCGATTGCAAACGCCTGAAGACCAGTTTCTTATAAAAAGTCTCAAGAGTGAGCTAAAATTCTTGGAGCCAGACTGTTACTTTTGCGGCGGCAGGTTTGTCTTTTTGCGGTTCATTGCCCGGTTTAATGCAGCCGACAGCAGTATTGTTGCGGCAAACGCCAAAGTGAATGCAGTTGCGAAGCCGAGTTTTTCAAACGCTTTCAGTTCGACAAAGGTCTGCAATATGGGGAAATGCAGCAGGAACACTTCGTATGTAAGGTTGGGGACGGAAACCGACAGTGAGGAAAGCCGGCGGCTGCCATACGCCACAACCGTTACTGCGGTCGCAATGGCGAGCGGCTCTGTGGGGCGCAGACGCGCAAAGTGCGAGCACAGCAGCCACACGGCAAGACCCGCAATAAGGGCTGCCGCCTTGTGGCGCAGCATGACCGCCCTGAGGTGCACCGCCGCCATACCTGCGGCGAAATACATCATCTGTCCCGGCAGCTGGCGGCGTAGCACGTCATATTTCTCCACTCCCGAAATGTGGTAAAGGTGGGTGAAAAATTCGCCATAGGCAACCGAAAGCACATACACCGCCGCTATGACCCACAGCGGTCGGAAGCGGCGCGAAAGCCATACGATTGCGGGGGCGACGGCATAGAACATCACTTCAACTTTCATGGTCCAGAGCGATGAGTTCACCGCATTGACAGAATGGGTTTCAAACACTCCGGGAAGGGTGGGGGCGAGGAAATTGAGGAATGTGAGGTTGGCGGCAAGGTATTTCCAAAAGCCTTGGGAGGTGAAGTAACTGCCGCAGGGCATTGTGGAGAACGCCGCAAAGGCGAGCGCACACGCGACAATAACCAAGGCGTATGGGGGAAACAGCTTACGCAGTCTGCGAACATAAAAGGCGCGGGTTTCCGGGCGGGAGGCAAGTCCCTCATAGGTCAGCATTCCGCTCAGCACGAAGAACACGCTTACGATGGCGTGACCCTTTATTGGGGTGATGAAGCTGTGGCGCAAAAGCACGCAGGCATGAAAGCACACGAGGGAGACGGCGAAGAGCCACCTCACCAACGTTATGGCATTGAAGTGCCGCGCAGAGGGCTTCATGGTTTCAGCGTATCACCACAATGCGGCCGCGTGCGCCGTGTTTGCCGTCAGACGTAACGGCAAGCACATAGTAAACGCCGGAGCCCACGCCTGCGCCGCTGTTGTCCTTCACGTCCCATTTGTAGAAGCCGTTGCTTGTCTTGGCGGTGCGCACAAGCTGCCCCCCGGCGGTTGTAATCTTCACTTCCGCGCCCAAGGGAAGCCCCTCAATGGTTACGTCTCCGTAGAAATCGGGGCGCACGGGGTTGGGGTATATCTTGAGGTCTTTGTCCTTGAATGACTTTCCTGTGCTTGCTTTGCCGGCGTTGTAGCCCATAAGGCCTTTGTCCGTGCCTATCATCACTTCGCCCGTTTCCCTGTTGACGGCGAGCGAAAGCACTTTGTCGCTCACCAGCGGGGAGTTTGAGGTGGTGAAATGGTGGACAGTCTCGATGTTGTCTGCGCTGATGAGGTAAACACCGTCGCCGTTTGTGCCGAACCATTTGCGGTTTGCCGCGTCAACGGCTATGGCTGTGATGGGAACTCCCGTGAGCAGGTAGTCGGCATAGTCTGTGCCGTCGTTGCGCGGCACTTTCACCTGCTCGAACGTGAAGTTGCTGTTTGCGAAGTTTTCGGGGTCGTTTATCAGGAAAGGCCCTTCAACCGTGCCCACCCATATTCGCCCGTCGTTGTCCTTGGCTATGGCGTCGACGGTGTTGGGTGTGTAGGTGGTGCCGTCCTCGTTTGTAAAGCGGAAGCGGAAGGTGAACGTGTCGTCCGAAGTGTCGCCTATAGTTCCGTTCACGTCCAGGCACGCCACTCCGGCGTTGTGGTTGCTCGTTGTGCGGCGGTGGGTGAACCATGCCCTGCCGCCGTTGTCGAAAATAAGGTGGTCGAACGTGGGGTATTTTGCCAGTTCGTCGATGTATATGCTGCGCCATGTGCCGTCGCGCATCATTATTTTTACAACTGTGTCAACCTCGCTGTTGAGCATCCACAGGTTTCCGTCGCCGTCGAACTGCAGGCCGCCTGTCCTGACGTACATGAAAGGCTGCCAGGCGTTTGGCAAAACAGACTGCAAAAGGCTGTTGCGGTAATCGTAATGGTTTGCGTACTTCCCGTTGCGGAACTCGTATAGTCCTGTTTCGCCCGAAGATGCAAAAACATGGTCGGGGTCGTTAGGGTCTTCGGCAACGCCCGTAAGGTTGCGGTAGAGCATATTTGTGTGAGACGAAACGGTGTCCTCGAAATTGAAGAACTTTCCGTTTTGAAAGCTGTAGAGCGTGCCGTCGAAGTCCTGGCGGTTATAGTTGAGCGAGCCGCCCGCCACGAGAATGCGGTTTGACGGACTTACGTTCATGAACGCGCAATAGTTGCGTATCGGGCTGTTGAGGGTGATGCCTTCTGCCACGGCTTTGAGCATTCCCGTTTCGTCGGCCTTGTAGGGCTGTGTGCCGCTGAAGCCGCAGCTTGCCCAATATGTGCCGTCGGAGAGGGAGAGATATTTGAACTTGTTGCTGCCGCATATCTTGGTTTTTGTTCCGTCGGGCGACACGGCATAGGCGGCGTCGGAATTGCCGAAAAACATATAGGCGGCGTTGTCGGCGCAGAAAAACGTGGCGGGGGTGTTGTCTATGGCAACGAACACGCCTGTTGACGGGTTTATCTCAAAAACGTGCTGGGCTTGGGCGTAAAGCCTGTCTCCCAAAACTCTAAGCTTTGTGAAAGCCGGGTCGTTGAGCTTGGACCATTTTGAGGGGTCAAGAAGATTTTCCGCTTCGTTCCCCTGCATTACTCCCGAGGGCGTGGCTGCCAGAATTTTGCCGTTCAGGCGGACTGCACTGCTGACAGTGCCGATTCCGTATGTTTTGGAAAACTCAAGGCGGGAAATGTCGAGCACAGAAACGCCCGAATTTGTGGCTATGTAGGCTTTTTGGCCCGAAACGGTTATGTCGTTTACCGTCTTGTCGGCCAGTGCGCTGTTCATAAGCTGAGGGAGGTTTGACATTTTGTCCTGTTCGGGATAAAATACGTCGATATTGGAGTTGGAGTACACAAGCACGAAACATCCAAGTTCCTTGCAGTAGGCCATGTGCCTTATGTCGGCATCGCTAAGCCCTGTGGTCTTGTTGTAAATCTTGGCTTCGCCGTCGGAAGGTGAATATGAGAATATGGAACCGTCGCAAAGCGAGAAAATTTTGCCGCCCGCCGGGATGTTGGCAAGCGAGTTGTGGTATGCCCCGTAGAAAGTCCAGCGGCTTTCGGCTTGCGCCGCAAACACCGCCGCAAGCATGAATAGGATAAGAAATGTTTTCTTGCGCATTTCTGGTAAAGTTGTTATGTTAATGTGCCTGCACGCGCTTTTAGCATTCGTGGCGCAAGGCAAGATATTCGGCAAGTTTCTGCGCGGCGCGTGCACGGTGGCTCATGGAGTTCTTTGTGTCCTCTCCCAGCTCGGCAAAAGTCTTTTGCTGCCCTTGCGGAATGAACACCGGGTCGTAGCCAAAACCTTCCGTCCCGCTTTTCCCGCGTGCTATGACGCCTTCGACAACACCCTCGAAAAGATGTTCTTCGCCTTTCTCTATTAACGCAATAACAGTGCGAAATCTTGCATTGCGGTTGCTTTTTTCTCTTAAGGCGTTGAGCAGTTTCACCATATTGGCTTCGGGGTCGTGGCGGTCGGGATAGGCGTAGCGGGCGGTGTGAACGCCCGGAAGGCCGTTTAGCGCGTCAACTTCAAGTCCCGTGTCATCGGCAAAGCAGTCGAGCTTGTAGTTGTCGTAAACGTAGCGCGCCTTTATAAGTGCGTTGCCCTCGAGCGTATCGGCAGTTTCGGGTATGTCGGCTTCGCAGCCTATGTCTGCCAAACTTAGAATTTCAATTTTCGAGCCGAGAATGGCGTGTATTTCTTCAAGCTTGTGGGCGTTGTTTGTGGCGAAAACAAGTTTTTTCATTGTTGCATTTTTTTAGAATGATACGGTTCGTATTGTACTCAGGCTGTCTGCCGCGTTTTTGTGCACAACCTGTATCTGGGGGAATATGTTGTCGCGGATTTGCTGCGTGTGGCTTATTATGCCCACTTTTCGCCCTTGGGCGTTGAGGCTTCCCAATGCGCGTATAACCATGTCGAGGCTTTCGTTGTCGAGGTTGCCGAAGCCTTCGTCGATAAACAGGCTGCCGATTGACAGGCGGCCGTTTGAGAGGGACGAAAGCCCGAGTGCAAGGGCAAGGCTTACGACAAAGGTTTCCCCGCCTGAAAGACTTGACACCGGGCGGCTTTCGCCGCTCATGTAGCGGTCGGTTATTTCAAGGTCAAGGGAGTCTTCGGCCTTGCGCAAGCTGTAGCGCGGCGAAAACAATGCCAATTGTGAGTTTGCATGGTCCACAAGGAGCTTGAGCGTTGAGTTCTGGGCCACGCGGCTGAAGGCCATTCCGTTTGCGGAGCCTATCAAATCGTTAAGCTTTGCCCATTCGCGTGAGTTCTTTTCGAGCTCGTCAAGCCCGGGCTTCATTTCCTTCATTTTTCCCGTTGCTTCTTCGTGGCGCGAAAGCTCGTGCTTTATTTTGTCTAATTCGTCTTGCACCTGTTCGCGCTTTTGGAGCGTAATGTCTATGTCTGAGGATATGCTTCTGCGGGTTTCAACGGTTCTGTCGGGGTGTTCCGGGCGCGACTGCCAGGCGTTCAGCTGTGCCTGTGCCGCCTCCATTCTGTCGCAAGCCAGTGAAAACTCGTTCTCAACCTTTTTCAGCTCGGCGCGCATGGAGTTCCAGTTGTAGTTTGAGTTGAAAATTTCCACGAGTTCGTTAAAGCGCACCGAGGAGTGGTTTTGGTTGAACGCGGAAATCCATGTGTCTATTTCGGTGCTTATGCGCAGTTTTTCCTCTTCGAGTTTCCGCAGTTCCTCTGACAGCTGCCTGTGTTGCGCACTCACGGTTCCGAGAGCCTTTTCCGCATCGTGAAGGGAGGCTGTTTTGGCTTCCACATCCTTTCGGGCGGCTTCCATGCGCTTGTGCAGGTTTTCTTCCGCCTCAATGGGGTTCTCGTCGCCAAACATCTTGTAAATGTTGTTTTTGTTTGCGGAGACCATATTGTCAATCTCCTCGATTTTGGCGTTAAGCCCGTGTATCGCTTCATTGGCAGCCTGCAGGCTCTGTCTTAGAATTTTTGCGTCGTTTTCGTTTTCGCTTTTGCTTTTCCCGATTTTCTTTATGTTTTCGCGGCATTCGTTCCATTTGCTGTAGAACTCCGAAATCCGCTCGCGCAGCTGCTTGGGGTTTTCGCGTATAAGCCGCCGCCAGTCGGCTACGGTCAGGAGTTTTTCCAAGTCAAGGTATATTTCATGGGCGTTGTCGGAGTTGCTGTTCATGCTTTCGGCAATGGTTGCAAGGTTGCCTTCGTCCACGCCTTTGCTCATGAGTATGGCGGAGCGTTTTTTCTGAAGTTCGGCGAGGGTGTTTGATATTTTCTCTATGCTTTGCGTGCAGCGCTCCATTTCCGCGTGGCACTTGCTGTATTCGTCAAGGCGTTTGCGGGTGTCTTCCGCCGCTTTCTCGGCGTTTTCAAGCAACTGTATTATGATAATGCGCCTTGCCGCCGCGTCCGCTTTGCCCGAGCTGTCGGAAAAAGTCTTGTCGAGCGGGGCGTAAAGCTGTTCCCATTCATCGCGGTATTTCTTTATTCTCGCGTCTATCTCATCGCGCTTTTTCAGCAGGCTGCGGTATTTTTCAGCGTCAGAACTCTGCATGGTCTTCATGTTGCTGAACTTTTCCTCGCAGGCGTTGTATTTTTCGCGGGCTTCATCGCGTGAGCGTTCGGCGTTGCTCACCACTTCGTTCAGACGCTGTTCGGTTTCGCTGTGGTACGGGTGGTGTGTTGCGCCGCATACGGGGCAGGGCTCGCCTTCCTTCAGGTTGCGCCGCATTTCCTTCACGTTGTCGGCCTGTCCCATGTTGAAATACTTTTCGTGTATTTCGTATATCTGCCTGTATTTTGTGGTTTCCATCTCGAGGTCGCGCAGCTGGCCTTTTCGCGCCTCTATTGTTATGCTCACGCCCGAAATGGCGCTTTCGTTCCGCTCGCGTTCCTCGTATTCGGCGGAGAGTGTCTCCCAAAGGCGTTTTGCGCCTTGCAGGTCTGTCTTCAGTGTGAAAGCCTTGTTGTAATTGTCCTGAAGCATCCGGCTGTCAACGCCAAGCACGCTGTTTTGCAGCTGCGTCCTTCCCTGTTCAAGCGATTCCTTTTGCTGCATGGCCGCGCTTATCTCGCTGTCAATCTTCTCGAGCGAGGTTTTAAGCGTCTCCAGCTCGGAGTTTATTGCGCTTTGCCGCTTTTTCATGTTTTCCGACTCGGAAAGCAGTGTGGCGTATGTCCTTATTTTCTCGAGCACCGAACCGTATTGGTCGAACATGGCCTGGTGGGGCTGCAGCGACTGCATGGCGTTTTTGCAGTTCTCCTCCTGTGCCTCGCAGGCTTTGCGGCATTTCTGGTTTTCGGCTATTTTCTTTTCTGTTTCCGCAGCGTCTTTTCTTTTCTGTTCAAGCTCTGCGGCTTTTTCCACCCTTGCGCTTAGGTATATTTCTATTTCGCGCAGTATTTCGTGTGCCTTTTTGAAAAGCGGCTCTTGCTGCCGAAGTGTGCTGTCGTATTTTGAGAACTCTTTTTTGGCCTCGTCGAGTTCTGACGACGCGGCGGCTTTTTCGCGCGCCTTTTCGTCTTTCTCTTTTGCGAGGAGTTCCAGTTTCTTTTGGGCTTCGCTTATTCTTGCGCCGTCGTTTTGTGCCGAGACAACCTTGTCCCTTATTTCAGCCACGTCGTCGTAGCGGCGCAGCTTTTCGCGTTTCTGCGTCATGTCCACATTTGCGCGGTTTGCCTTGTTGTAGGCTTCGGTCGCGGCTTCGGCTTTGGCTTCAAGTTCCTCATAGGTGTCATACCACGCGAGCTGCTTCTTGAGACGTTCCGCTTTCTGGTCCAGCAGTTTCAGCTGTGATTCCACAAGGTTTTTGCGGTTGCCCACTTCCGTTTGTGATGTTTCGTCAAGCGTTTCTTTCTCGTATAGCCGGTATTCCGTCAGTTTGAGATTGTAGTCCTCCCCGGCCTTTTGGTTTTGGGTGTATATGGCGGAGGATATCTTGTTGTAAATTTCCGTCCCGGTGATTTTCTCAAGCAGTTTTGACTTTTCGTCGCGGCGTGCCCTCAGAAAGTCGGCAAAGCTATTCTGGGCGAGGATTACCGTGCGTGTGAACTGTTCGTAGTCAAGCCCCACAAGCCGCAGTATTTCTTCCTGCACCTCGCGCGGGTCGTACGTTTTCCTTTTCGGCTCTGTCTGCACAAGCGAGCGAGATACGGTGTCGAAAGTCCCCGTGCGCTTCACCCTCACGCCCCATGTGGCGGTGAAAGTGCCTTCGCGTGTGATGAACTCCACGGCGCACGAGCCTTCTGTCTCCCCACGGCGCAGCACGTTGCGTGTGTCGTAGCCGTGGAGTTTTGCCGCCGTGCCTTTTTCGGGCGCGGCAACTGGCGAAACATTCCGCTCGCGCAGCGCAAAGCGCGGGGCGCGGTTGTAGAGGGCAAGGCAGATGCAGTCGAGTATGGTTGACTTTCCCGCCCCGGTGTCGCCTGTGATGGCGAACAGGTCGGCCGAGCGCAAAGGCTCTTGCGTGAAATCTATTATGTGCTCGCCTTTCAGCGAGGTTATGTTGTTTATGGTTATCTTGCGTATGTACATGGTCCTTCCCTGCAATGGTTTATTCGTTCTCCTCGTTTTCTTTTGCGATTTTCACGGCGGCGTTGAATTTGTCCACAAGTGCCTGCGGCATTTCTTCCCCGCCGCAGCGTTTTTTGTATATGGCTTTTGCCATGAGCAGCGGGTCGAGCTGGCGCAGTTGTTCCTCGGTCTCGGTTTCCAGCTTTTCGCGGTCGGCTTTCGCGCTGCTCATGTTGCGTATGGTGCAAAGCATGGCGGCGCGCCCCTCAAAGGCTTCCTTTATGGAGTGTGCCGTTGCCGGGTCGGGCGTTTCCCCAAGCCTCACCTCCACATACGGATAGCGTGAGTTGCCGCCTTTCTTTTCGGCCTTGGGCAGGGACTTTGCCGTTTCAATGGCTTCTTCGGGGGTTGCGGAGCCCTTTTGCGGAATGGTGAGGAGTGTCCTGAGAGGGATGTATTCCACAGGGTTGAGGGTAACTGTGCCGTCCGTGCCGATGTCCACCACGTTAACGCCGTGCCTGTAGCCCCTTTCGCCGAACGACATGGGCAGGGCCGAGCCTGAATAGCGGGCGTGGTCGAACCCCGCCACGCGCTGCGCCTTGTGTATGTGGCCGAGAGCAACGTAGCTCATGTCGCCGCAGAATTTTGATGCGTCAACGTTTTCCTCGCCCCCTATGATGATGCGTTCGCTGTGTTCCTCGCCGCTTATCTCGCTGCCGGTGGCGTAGAAATGTGCGGCGAGCATCATGCGCCGCTTCTTTCCGTAGTCGTGCCGCGCCTCGCTTATGAGCGTCTGGAAGAACTTGCCCATGCTCTTGCTGAAGGTGTCCTCACGCGGCAGCTCAGCCTGGCGCAGGAAAGGCACTGCAAGGCACACAACCTCATCGTCGGCGTCGTGGCGCGAGTGCAGCGGTATCATAAGCTCTTCGAGCCTGGGACTGCCCTTGTCGTCGGTATGCAGGCATCCGCGCACCTGTATGCCCTGCGGGGCGAGTATCGGGGCGGAAGCCTCAAGGCGTGCGGCGCTGTCGTGGTTTCCGGCGATTACAACAATCTGCAACCCCGGGTTCTCCCCCACGGCGCGGCCCAGAAAGTCGTAGTATATGCGCTGCGCCTCGGCCGACGGGTTGGGGTTGTCGAACACGTCCCCTGCCACCACGAGCGCGTCTGCCCCGTGCCCGCTTATCGTCTGAAGAAGGAAGTCGAGAAAGTGGCGGTGTTCGTCAGAGCGGTCGTAACCGTAAAACGTGTTGCCGATATGCCAGTCGGCAGTATGTATTATCTTCATTTTTCTGTAGCCAATTTATACCGCATACAAAGATAAAATTTTTTTCATAGCGGAGCGCCATGCCCTCTGCACAAAATTATCAACGGCGCATTGAATGTGTGTTCCCCAAAAGAAATGTTTGGTTGCCGCGCCGCAGCCATATCCCTTGCGAAATCGCGCAAACCGCCGGGGATGCGTAACGCCCTGGGTTTCATAAAAATAGCCGAACGAAAGATGCCTCTTGTAACGATTTGCTTTTCAGGGATTTGCAAGCGGCCAAAAAAGGTCTGATGTAGTTTGGATTATATCAGACATAATTTTTCCTACGTCCTATGTAGTTTTTCCTATATCAAATGTAGTTTTCGGAGTGTTTTGAAAAAAGCTGCCGGTTTTGGTTTTGCGGAAATTGTATGAACGGTGTACGTTTTTTGTTGGTTGCAACGGTATATATGTAGGGCGCATTGCATACGCCCTGAACGCTGCCGCATGAGCTGCATCTGCAAACTGTGTTGTCCCTTTCTTGGTTTCATGGGCGTTTTACCCTTGTCTCATGCGCAGTCCTGGTCTTCCTCAATATATTTCGGGGACTCGCCATAATCGTTCTCATACGCATCGCCGTCTGTACACAGGAATACAAGCAGGATAACCTTCCATGTCAGGACAAGCAGCCCCCACAGCAGATATTTCGCAACGAGCATTTCGGGCGTTGTGCCCATGTTGTTCTGTAGCACCATAATGCCAAACATATCGTAGAGAATGCATACAATAAGCGAGCCTTGGATGATTGCGCCTGCACCCCACCACCAGCCGCTGCGGCCTGTGTCGTGCAGACGGCGGAATGTGAGCGGTATTGCCAGAAGCCAGCCAATCCAGCCCAATACTGGCACGACCAAGCCCACGGCATAGACCACCAGCATTGTCCACCAATATTCCGAGCGGCGTGAGCGTCCCGAAAGCCGGAATATCTTTTTTGTTGAGGCGTTGAGCGCCTCTGAAAATCCAAGGGGTTGTGTCTCTGTCATCTTTGCGTTTTTATATTGTTCACCTGCAAAGGTGTAAAATAAAAAAGAACGCACCACATAATTGCAGAACAGTGGTGCGTTCTTCCTAAAAAAACTTACCGGTTAATCAGCAAGCTTTGCCTTTATAAACTCGCGGTTCAGGCGTGCTATGTTTGCCACGCTCTCGTTCTTGGGGCACACGGCCTCGCAGGCGCGGGTGTTGGTGCAGTTTCCGAAACCGAGTTCGTCCATCTTTGCAATCATCGCCTTCACGCGCTTCTTTGCCTCTACGCGGCCTTGGGGAAGGAGCGCGAACTGGCTCACCTTGGAGGAGACGAAGAGCATTGCCGAGCCGTTCTTGCAGGCTGCCACGCACGCGCCGCAGCCGATGCAGGTTGCGCAGTCCATGGCCTCGTCTGCTGCCTCTTTGGGGATGAGAATGGCGTTTGCGTCGCGCGGCGCTCCTGTGCGCACGCTGATGTAGCCGCCCGCAGCCTGGATTTTGTCGAATGCGGAGCGGTCAACCATGCAGTCCTTTATCACGGGGAACGCTGCCGAACGCCACGGCTCAACGGTGATCACCTCGCCATCGTGGAAGCGGCGCATATAGAGCTGGCAGGTTGTCGCGCCGGTCTCTGTCTTTCCGTGTGGAGTGCCGTTGATGTAGAGCGAGCACATACCGCAGATGCCCTCGCGGCAGTCGTGGTCGAAAACGAAAGGCTCGCTTCCTTCCTCCACAAGCTGCTCGTTGAGAATGTCGAGCATCTCAAGAAACGAGGTGTCGGTTGGGATGTCGCGCATCTCACGCTCGTCAAAATGTCCCGGGTCTTTGGGGCCGTCCTGCTTCCAATATCTTATTTTGAAACTTATTGTATTAGCCATTTTAGTTTTGTTTTTAATTGTTAGTAAGAAGTCCGGGCTTTCTGTCAGCTCTTGTAGTTACGTGTCTTGACTTCAATAGCTTCGTATTTGAGCGGTTCCTTTGTAAGCTCGGGGGCTTTTGAGTCGTCGCCCTGATATTGCCAGCAGCCCACGTAGAAGAAGTTCTGGTCATCGCGCTTAGCCTCGCCCTCTTCGGTCTGGTATTCCTCGCGGAAGTGTCCGCCGCAGCTTTCGTTGCGGTGGAGCGCGTCATAAGCTATGAGCGAGCCCATTGTTATGAAGTCGTTGAGGCGGATAGCCTTGTCGAGCTCCACGTTGAGGCCTTCCTTTTTGCCGGGAACGAAGAGGTTTGTCTCGAACTCCTTGCGGATTTCGGCAATCTTCTTGAGTCCCGTTTCAAGTCCTTCCTTGGTGCGTGCCATGCCGACATATTCCCACATAACCTTGCCGAGTTCCTTGTGTATTGCGTCAACCGACTTCTTGCCCTTGATGTTCATCAAATGGTCAATCTTGTCCTGTACGGCCTTTTCCGCAGCGTCGAACTCCGGACGCTTGGTGTCGAAACGGCCAACGGTGATTTGGTCGCTGAGATAGTTCTGGATGGTGTAGGGAAGCACGAAATATCCGTCAGCCAAGCCTTGCATGAGTGCGGATGCCCCAAGACGGTTTGCGCCGTGTTCCGAGAAGTTGCACTCGCCGATTGCGAAGAGGCCGGGAAGGTTGGTCTGCAGCTCATAGTCAACCCAAAGTCCGCCCATCGTGTAGTGGATTGCGGGGTAAATCATCATCGGGTTGTAGTATTTCACGCCGTTGATTTCCTTTACGAACTCGCCCGGATTAACGTCCGTAATCTCCTCGTACATGTCGAAGAGGTTGCCGTAGCGCTGGAGAACGACATCAAGGCCAAGGCGGCTGATTGCCTCGGAAAAGTCGAGATAGACGGCAAGACCGGTGTTGTTTACGCCGAAGCCTTTGTCGCAGCGCTCCTTTGCGG
>CAKRMO010000013.1 GCA_934364765.1 uncultured Bacteroidaceae bacterium
ATCAATCAGCCTCAAAAACCTTATCGCGGGCTTCGTGGCCGGCGCACGCGGCAAGGGAATGATTATGAGCTATGACGAAGCTTTCAAAAACGCGCAGCGCCTTGTTGACAAACTTAAGTCATCCACGCTTGAAAAGAGCTTCGGCCCGAACAAAAAGGCAGGAGAGGAATTCATCGCAAAGATGAAGGCGACAGCCGGCGTGAAGGAACTTCCCGGCGGCACACTTTATAAGGTTATCAAGGAGGGCAACGGCGTAATCCCCGCCGACACTTCCCGCGTTCGCGTGAACTATGAGGGCCGCCTTGTGGACGGGAAAGTGTTCGACAGCTCGTACAAGAACAACAACGGCAAGCCCGTGGAGGTTAACGTGAACCAGATGATACCCGGCTGGACACAGGCTCTCACCCATATGCCCGCAGGTTCCATTTGGGAGATTTACGTTCCGCAGGACCAGGCTTACGGCACACGCGATGTCGGCACTCTCATCAAGCCTTTCTCCGCGCTTATCTTCAAACTCGAACTTGTTGACGTAAAATAAGCGGAATGATGCGAAAGTTTGGAATTATGCTGGTTGCCGCGTGTGCAACTTTTCTCTGCACAAACGGCGTTCAGGCGCAGACAAAGGCTACTAAGAAAGCCAAGACCGCAAAGGTTGAAAAGATAAAGACTCCAAAAGGCAAGAAAGCCAAGGACGTGAAAGCCGCAGTTGACACCGTTTCGCTTACCGACTTCAGCTATGACATGGGATTGGCGCAAAGCGAAGGGCTTAAGCCGTTCCTTGCGCAGCGCCTCGGCGTTGACACCACGAGAATGGCTGACTTCATGCGCGGCTTCGACGAAGCGATGGCAAAAGCCAAGGACAAAGGCCTCAAGGCATACGCCGCCGGAATACAGATAGGGCAGCAGGTGCTGGAAAGCATACTCCCGTCGATAAACAAGCAAATCACAGACAGCGAGGAAACGCCGTTTGTTGACGAGGGCGAGTTCAAGAAAGGTTTTGTAGCCGGCATAACAAAAGAGGGCGTGAAACTTCCCCTCGACTCCGCAAAGGAAATCGTAAAAAAGCAGATGGAGTTCTACCACAACCGCCTCATGGAGCAGAAATACGGCGAAAACCGCATCGCGGGTGAGAAGTTCCTCGCCGAAAACGCCAAGAAAGAGGGCGTGAAACTGCTTCCCGGCTCAACGGTGCAGTACAAGGTGCTCAAAGAAGGCAACGGCCCGAAACCGAAAGCCACAGACAAAGTGAAGGTGAACTACGAAGGCAAGCTTATTGACGGCACGGAATTCGACAGCTCGTACAAGCGCAACAAGCCCGCCACATTCGAGTGCAACCGCGTCATTAAGGGATGGACGGAAGCCCTGACAAATATGCCCGTAGGCTCAACTTGGGAGATTTACATCCCGCAGGAGCTTGCATACGGCTCGCAAGAGAACGGCGGCAAAATCAAACCGTTCTCCGCGCTAATATTCAAAGTGGAACTGCTTTCCATCGAAAAGTAAGGGCAACCCCCAAAACATACAAGGCTAATGCAAAATGCCCGCGCCCTCCGCTTGAGAGACGCGGGCATTTTGTTTCCATTCTAAAAACAGCTATCTTTGCCGCAACAAAATCCGAAGACAATGAAAACTATTGCCATCACCCTTGTTTGCGCGGCGTTTATGCTCGCAAACGGATGCACACAAAACAAACCGCGCACTGAAACCACGGAAAACGGCGGCACGGCAAGCAAAACACATTTGGATTCCGCAAAACAAGCCCCCGCCGCTACTGACACCGACACCATTTCCGCCAAAATACTGACGCATTCCGACAACACCATGACCATTGCCATAACACAAGGAGGCAGGGAAATACAGGCGATTGAGTACAGATTCCCCAACGACACCGACATGGTGAACCCCGGAAGCCGCAAGCCAAACTGCACACTGCGCGATGTAACCTTCGACGGCAACAAAGACCTTCTGATAAACTTCGGCTCTTATGGCAACCAGGGCGTGGAATATTACAACTGCTTTGTATGGGATGCCAAGGCGCGGAAATTTGTTTACGAAAAGACTTTTGATGAAATAGAAAACCCCACCGCAAACGCGAAATACAAATGCGTGTTCTCGCAGTCCCGCAGTTCCGCCGCAGAATACGTTTACAAGAAATACGTTTACCGCAACGGCGGCTTCAGGCTTGCCGCAGAACTCCACGAATACTACTCGCAACCGGCGGAAGACGGTTCCGCACCCCCGGCAACCTATATGGAATACGCCGGAGGCAAACCCAAAACAAACCACAAAGTTCCCGAAAGCAAAATAAGCACATTCTGGAAAGGCATCATCGACTGAAGCGCGGCAGCACCGCCTACAAACATCCAACAGCCGGTTAATCAATTATTTGCATACGCCCCTACAAATGGCGCAAAACAAAAATTGATAACCTATTCCAAAACTCCCCGAAAACTACATCGGATGTAGAAAAAACTATGTCCTATGTAGGAAAAATTATGTCTGATATAATCCAGACTACATCAGACCTTTTTTTCGCCGTTGCAAACATCTGAAAAACAAAACTTTATAACGGATGTTCCAAAATGGGTTATTGCTCTGATAATAAGTGTTTTACCCGGATTTTGCCGTTCTCGCAGTTTTTCAGGCAACGAACCGGTGCCATGGGAAAGGCTATGCGTTCCTTGCCACGGCAAAATTGCCTCCGAAAAAGCTTTCCCGCCTCCACAGCGTGCCTTGCGGCATTTGCGGGGCCGGCACTCTGCCGTCTATTGCCGCCTCACCATGCTCCACAACAGCCTCGTCCCACAAACCGCAGTCTATAAAACTTTGCAGAGTCTCTGTTCCGCCCTCCACAAGGAGCGACTGCACGCCGCGCCTGTAAAGCTCCGCAAGCAATTGCGGCACTATTGGCAGCGAATAGTCGGGGTGGAATATTTCGGTGTTTGCTCTCGCATCTGTATAGTCGCTTTCGGTAACGGCAAGTGTAGGTGTTTCGCCGTTGAAAAGCCTAAGCCGCGCCGGCAAAACGGCATGGCGGTCAAGCACTATTCGCAGCGGGTTCTCCCCCGCCCAGCAGCGTGTTGTCAGCGAGGGGTCGTCGCATTCTGCAGTGCCTCTGCCAACGAGTATCGCCTGGTTCATCGCCCTCAGCCTGTGGGAGTTCATCTGCGTCAAAGGGGTTGAGATGTACGTCCTCCCGCCGCCTTTTGCCGCTATGTAGCCGTTTGCGCTCTGCGCCCACTTCAACGTAACGTAAGGACGCTTTTCGCTCTGGAAAGTGATGAACCTGCGGTTCAGTTCGCGGCACTCGCCCTCAAGCACGCCCATTGTAACGTCAATTCCTGCCGCACGCAGCTTTTCCACTCCCTTTCCCTGCACTTTCGCAAATGGGTCTATGCATCCCACAACCACACGCCTCACGTTTTTGCTCACGAGCAAGTCGGCGCACGGCGGCGTTTTGCCGTAATGCGAACAAGGTTCGAGGCTCACATACACGGTGCTTTCGCGCAAAAGCCCTTTGTCCTTCACGGAATTTACGGCGTTGACTTCGGCATGAGGGCCGCCGCAGCGAATGTGATAGCCCTCGCCGATAATGCGCCCCTCATGAACCACCACAGCCCCCACCATGGGGTTGGGGGGTGCGCCGAAAAATCCGCAGCGTGCCAGTTGCAGGCAGCGGCGCATATACTTTTCGTCAGTTTCCCTATTCATTTCCCGGCAAAAGCGTAACTTTGTGAAACAACTTCAAACTGCATCAGCATGAACAGCCTATATACCGAAGCCGTAAGGCGTTTGAACGCCGTCTGTCCCCAAGGCGAGGCGCGCGCCATAGTGCGTGCGCTGTTCGAAGACGCTTTCGGGATAGGCATGAACGATGTTTACGCAGACAAAGTTAGGCAATTTTCGGCTGACGAGGCGCGGAATTTCAACTCAATGCTGCTCCGTCTCGAAAAAGGCGAGCCTGTGCAATACGTAACGGGCAAAGCGCAGTTCGGCAGTCTGACGCTGCACGTTGACGAAAGCGTGCTGATACCGCGCCCCGAAACCCTGGAGCTCGCGCAATGGGCGGCAAAGGAATGCAAAGCCGGGGCGGAAATTCTCGACATAGGGACAGGAAGCGGCTGCCTTGCAATCTTTCTTGCGCTGAACGTGGAAAACACCCGCGTAACAGCCGTTGACATCAGCCCCTCCGCCATTGAAACGGCAAAGCAGAACGCCGCGCAATGCGGGGCGGACATAAATTTCATGGAGGCAGACGTGCTGAACCCCACAACCGTCCCCGCAGGAAAATATGACCTTATAATAAGCAATCCGCCATACGTGTGCGAAAGCGAAAAGGAGGAAATGGAACGCAATGTGCTTGACCACGAACCGGCAACGGCACTCTTTGTGGACGATGACAGGCCGCTTTTGTTCTACAACGCCATAGCTCGTTTCGCCGTCCGTTCCCTCGCCCCCGGCGGCGCGGTGATGGTGGAGATAAACCGCAGGTTTCCCGGAGAAACGGCGGAACTGTTCCGCCAATGCGGCTTTGCCGGTGTTGAAGTGCGCAAGGACATGGAGGAAAACCCAAGAATGATTAAAGCAACAGTCAAATGAAGCAACGCGCAACCCTTAACGCGCAACAGGCATTGGAACGCCTTGCCACAGCGTGCGCAAAAACAGAATATTGCGAGGACGACCTGCGCCGCAAACTAAGAACGTGGGGAGTTCCATCAGAAGACCACGACGAGATAATCAACACCCTGAGGGCGGAAAAGTTCATCGACGACAGCCGCTACTGCCGGGCGTTCGTTGAGGACAAATGGACTTTCAACCATTGGGGCAGGACGAAGATACGCATGAGCCTCCGGCTGAAGCATCTGCCCGACGGGGAGATTAACGAGGCTTTGCAGACAATTTCCGACGAGGATTACAAGGAAACTCTCTCGCAGCTCCTGCGCCAGAAGTCGCGCACGCTGCCCCAAATGGGGGATTACGAAAGATACCGGCGGTTGGCGAGGTTTGCAATGGGACGCGGCTTCGAGCCTGACGCAATTCGCGAATGCCTTGAATGCGAGGCGGACTGATGAGCTGCCGCCATAAATTACGCCAACGCCTTGCCGCAACGCTCAAGTCGGTTACGGCAATGCTCCTTCCGCAAAGTTGCGCCATTTGCGGGCGCAGGCTTTCGGCGGGGGAGCGCGGAATTTGCACGGCTTGCACAATGTCGCTGCCCTACACCCGCTTCGGCACACGCCGCAACAACCCCGTGGAACGGCTGTTCATAGGCAGGTTTCCCCTGGGAAGGGCTACGTCATACATTTTCTACAACCGTGGCACAGACACGCGCAATATGCTCTTCGCGCTGAAGTACCACCACCGCCCCGAAACAGGCACGGAATTTGGCAGACGCATCGCCACGGAACTGGAAGGCGGGGGATTTTTCAAAGGGATAGACACGATTGTGCCCGTGCCGCTTGCCCGCGAACGCGAAAGGCGCAGGGGCTACAACCAAAGCCTTATGCTCGCCGTGGGAATAGCCGAAATAACAGGCATTGCCGTTGACGGCACGCTTTTGGTGCGCACCGTTGACAACCCCACGCAGACAATGCGCACGCCGCAGCAGAGAATAGAGAATGTGTCGGGCATATTCAGCACAGCCCATGAGGAAAGAATAAGGGGGAAGCACATACTGCTCGTTGACGACGTGGTTACAACCGGGGCAACCCTCACGGCGTGTGCCGACAAACTGGCGGAGGCCGGCGCGGAAACCATAAGCATCCTCACACTTGCGGCATCGTCATCGATAGGCGTGTGGTAGTTTGCGCCGTTTTCTGCCAAAAACCGGCAAACCGCTGAAAGCCAGCAAAATGAACGCTTTTTCAGCAGCCCTTGTAAGACATTGTTTTTCAGCTTCTTATAATGGCGGGAAAAAGGTCTGATGTAATTTGAATTATATCAGACATAATTTTTCCTGCATGGGACGTAGGAAAAACTACGTCCCATGCAGTTTTTGCGGTATTGGTTTTGCGCCATTTGCAGGGGTGTACGGCATATGCCCTTTACTCTATCGCCCGAGCCGCATCGCACAAACAAAACGAACCCACGCAGGAAAATAAAACGCGAACCCTTCTTGACCGGAGTTTGTGGGGATTGCATTTTAGCGTGATAAATGCCGCTATTTTTTTGCATTTTAGCGTGATATAAATAGCTATATTTTGCATTATAGCGAATTACATCTTTTGAAAACATCTGCAAATCAAGGAAAATATGTATATTTGCATTGTTGCCAAAAATAAGGTGGAAAAATAGGAGAAGTGATGATGGAAGAAAGAACAATTCTTCAGGTTTTGGCAGAACAGAAGCATTATGTAGCTGCTTGCAAACCTGAAAAATGGGTCGGCAGAAGTGAGGAAAAGCTCTTTGAATTTGACAGTCCGCTTGCGCAAGTGGTCATTGGGGTAAGGCGAAGCGGCAAGTCCACGTTTTGCCATAAGGTGCTGTTGGAGCATAACGAAAAATACGGATACGTGAACTTTGATGACGACCGTATGGCAAACTTGCAGGTTGGCGACTTGAACACAGTCTTGTCCTGCGTGTATCAGATATACGGCACTGACATAAGATATATATTCCTTGACGAGATACAGAATGTTGACGGGTGGCATTTGTTTGTAAACCGCCTTCTTCGCGGCAATTTGCACGTGGTTGTAACGGGAAGCAACGCAAAACTTCTAAGTGGCGAGCTTGCAACTCATCTTACGGGGCGGTATAACGAGATACGCCTTTTCCCTTTCTCGTTCCGTGAATATTGCGCGTTTCATGGGATAGACACCGGAGGGATAACGACCAAATCGGAGGCGGAAAGGAAGCGCGCCTTTATGGAGTATATAACGAACGGCGGATTTCCCGAAATGCAGAATTTGCGCAATAAGCGCGGCTACGTGCAAAGCCTCATGGAGGCAATTGTCTCCAAGGACATACGGCAGCGTTTCAGCATCCGCAACGTGGATGCTCTGCGGAAAATAGCCAACCACCTTGTCAACAATGCGTGCCAGGAGGTGAATTACGAAGGTATGGCGCAACTGTTGGGCATAACCGACCAGACGGCAAAGAAATATACGGACTATTTGCGTCAGGCTTTTCTCATTCAACTGCTTGCCAAGTATTCCTGCAAAAGCAAGGAGAGAATCCGGAACGCAAAGGCATACATCGTTGACCCCGGGCTTCAGAACAACCGCGAAAACGCATTCGCCGCTGAAAACATAGGCTGGAGGCTGGAGAACGTTGTTTTCATAGAAATCCTGCGCCGTTGCAGCAATGATTTCCTTGATGTATATTATTACAAGGCCGCTCCACGGTCGAAAGAGGTGGACTTTGTTATATGCAATCAGGACAAAGCCGTGGAATTGGTGCAAGTGGCATACGATATTGAAAAGGAAAAAACATTCAGCAGGGAGACAAGCTCGCTGGTGAAAGCCTCGGAGGCTCTGAATTGCGACAGGCTGACCCTGATTTCATTCACAAATACCCGGGAAGTGAATGTTGGCGGCAAACTTATCCGTGTTTATTCGGCAATAGACTGGCTGCTGTCATTGGCATAGTCCCTTGCAGTTGTGAACGCTGATTGTCGCAGGAGGTCCTGCCTTTGCGCATGGCGGCGGTGTTGGGGTAACGCTTTATTACGGTTCCCGGTTTGTTCTGGATATATTGTGCCTTTGACACCGTTTTGCGCCCCAAAAGACAAGTCGCTGATCTGTAACGTTTTTCGGGACTTTGTAAGCCTGATATAACTTATTGCTTTTCAGAAGTTTGCAACGGCGGAAAAAAGGTCTGATGTAGTCAGGATTATGTCAGACATAATTTTTCCTGCATAGGACGTAGTTTTCCCTACGTCCCATGTAGCTTTTGCGCAAGTGCAGGTTTGTCCCGAAATATCCTTTACAGCCACGAGCGCCATGTGTCGCAGGGATTTTCCTTCACTCTGCGTGCGGCGGCAGTGTTGGGATAATAACAAATTATGGTAAGGAAGTGGTGCATGATGTATTCCGCCTTGGCTTTCGCCTCATCGCTACGCAGCATGGCCAGAGCCTTTTCGCACTCTGCTTGGTAAAGTTTCACCGATTTGCTGTCTCTGGGTTTGTATTCACTGTAGTCGTCCCAGAAATGGTAGCCGTTTTGCGCTTCGCCATTGTCCAGGAACTTGTAGCAGGTGAGTATTTCGTCCAACCAATGCAGCTGCGGGATGAAAAGTCCGGGTATGCTCTCGCCCCTCCAATATTGTGTGAGCGCCCAGCAGTTGCCGAACGAGTTGCGGCGGCCTACAGCATATTTCAGCCGTGCAAGACCGCGATCGTCGGATGTTTTTCCTGTTTTCATTTCCTGCTGGTAGCGGAGCATTTCCATGGCGAATGTCAATTTTGCTTTGCCCGGGCTTACGGTCCACAGTCTGTCGATGTATGTTCCTGAGCTGGGGTAGGTGAAAAACGGATCACGTTTCAGATAACTGCAAATGTTCATGGATTTACAGTATTTTTCCGAAACTTTTGACAAGCACGCCGCCGCCCTCCTGTAGTTCTCCTCGCGTATAGCAAGAGTGCCTATAAGTTCGAAAATGTAGTCCCTGTCGGTGCGGGCGTATTTTTTAAGATAACTGTAAAGCGGGGTGTTTGCCGCCATGTGGCGGTACACATTTATGAGCTGCGATGAACTTAGCGAGTTCATAAGCTGAAACGACAGGTTGCCGTAGTAATTATTGTTGTTGTTGCGCGTCCTTGAAAGAGGCAGTCTTTCCATAACCTCATATTCACTTTCGTCTGTATTTGCCCCATAAAGGGAATATTCACCATCGGGCAAAGCATTATCGCGGTCGGGAGTCCGGCCAAGGCATATGCGGTTGTCATATTGCCTGGAAAGCAGCATATTGTCGGCATAACCGCACAGGAGAACGGCTGTGGCATAGTCTTTCCTTTTCCAAAGTTGCGGCACATAGTGCACGTAAATTATGTTTTGCAGCATCCTGTTCCACTCGTTGGCATCGGCGGCAAGAAAATCCGTTTTGCCCTCAAACCATTTCAGGCCTTGGAGCAGTTCTGACAGGTTGCCGTTTGCGGCATTGCATTTCATTTTGTACGCAATGGCGTGGTCGCGCAAATCTTCTGACGAGAATTTTGCCCGCAATGCCTTCCTTATGTGGCGGCTTGCGGTTTTGTAGTCGTTGTGATGCTTGCCGGCGGCGTAAGCCAGCGCAAATTCCCAGTCTCCCCGGTTTCTGGCTTTCCCGGCTTTGAGCACTTTCCTCGCAATGGGCATCATGCCGCAAAATGTCACCGAGTCCCACGAACAGCTTTGGATATATTCAATCAGTTCTGCGGCATCGGGGTTTGCGTCTGCCATGTACGCAACTTTGTTGTCCACCGTGAGCGACCCGAAGTCCCCCTTCTTGGCAAAATACCTGTTAGCCTTGTCGGAGTTCCCGAGCCGTGCCCAGCAGCCTGCCACGTAGCCTGTTGCCATCCTCTTGAAAAGATTGGAGTCGGGGAACTTGGCGAAAGCCTTTTCGAAATAGATTACGCACTTGCCGTACTGGCGCGACGCAAACAAGGCCCTGACTGTAAGAAGTGCGTAGCGGTCGCGCAGGCGTTTCCCGCCGTATTGCCTGAATGCGTCAGCCATATTATTCAGGTCGGAAATCTCGTAGCTGTATCTTGAAGCGGGATAATACCACGGCGATGCGGTTATGGCGCGGACATCCTCTAATTTTTTCGCGTTGCGCAGGTAAGCCTCCGCCTCTTCGTCGTTAGAGTTTCTGAGGTATATGTAGAACAGGTTTTTCGTGTTCGAGTCGTCCCAAAGAGCCTCATCCATTTCGTAAATGTCGTCCTTATATACGGCTTCCTCAATGTCTCTTGCCGGAATCCTTTCGGAGGTGAGCTTTTGCCAGAGGCGTATGTTTTCCGCCCTCTCCAAATTCTCTCTTGGGGCGGAGGTGAAGAATTCTGGCGTGGGGATAATCGGCGGCCACGGACCGCAGGCCGCCGCCGGTGCTGCCGGCGCAAATGCCAGCGCGAGAAGGCTACTTGCCCGAAGCATTGCGGAAAAGACTTTGTATTTCATCGTCAGAGTATTTTTTGAGGTTTTTCAAGTCGAAATGATAGAGAATGGAGCTGTGGGGCTTGCCTTTCAAGCGCGCCTCTATAAGGTTTTTCACGCGGCTGATAGTGCGGAAGTCCGACTGCTCCGTGCGTATCACGTCCCCCTTGTAGATTATTGTTTTCCTGTAAGCCATGTCTTTTTTTGCCACGTAGGTGTTTGCGGTTTTTGGCATGAATTTGGCGGTGTCGCCCACCTCCAAGCCGTTGAGTAGCCCCACGAAACGGCGGCTGCGGAAAAGAAGCTGCCATGAGTATGTGGGATATGCCACGTCAAGGTGCAGGGGATATTTGTCCATGTATTTCAGATATGGCTTCACGTCTTTCTCGTCAAGGATGGAGTTGGCTGCATCGGGGTCGCTGAAGTTGCCGGTGTTATACACCATAAGCACGCCGTAGTCCACAGGCGGCACCGGCCGCGATAGCTGGTGAAGGCGTATTGTGGCACTCAGTTTCAACGGCAGCTCGTCTTTAATGCTGTCGCATAGGGCGAAGAAAATTTTTTCCGTGCTCCTGGTCCAGTCGCAATCGATCTGCAAGCCCTCAACGTGGGGAAGCTCGTTATAGGAACACATATTCTTCACCCTCTTCACAATCTTTCTCGCAAGGTCTCCAATCCCGCGCTCCTGCCCGCACTTCAGCGCATCGAGGGTTATATACACAACAGGGACAAATTTAATGTTTTTCAACTCCAGCTCGTCGTATGCGTCCCGCGGAAACCTCACTGTTGCGTTCGGACAGGGGGACTTTCTTCCGTTGTTGTCGTCTATGTCAACGGTTACGTCGAACATTCTGAGATATATGCGCCGTATGTTGTGCTTGAACAGAAAATTGCAGTCTTGGGCGTTGGGGCTGAACACAGTTTTCCAAAAGTAAACGCCGTTTTTTTCTTCGTGGATCGGGGCGGGTTTGCTGTCGTTTTTCTTGCAACTGTGGAAAACAGCGGAGAATGCGACCGCCGCTGCGATGCTGCAAATTAATTTACAGGTGGCTTTCATGTGAATGGTTATTGTACGTAGCAAATTTCGCAAATATGAAAATTCTGACAAAATCTAACGCAGGATATTTTACGGGATGTGCCGCCAGAGCATTAAACCGGCGTGCCTTTTCGCCAAACCACGCAGTTGCTTTTGCCGGAAACGCCAACGGACTTCACGCCGTTTTGCGACGGAAATGCCAACGACTTGATTTATAGTATTTTGCGAAATTTTGCAAGCCCGATGTAACTTGTTGCTTTTCAGATGTTTGTAACGGCGGAAAAAAGGTCTGATGTAGTCCGGATTATATCAGACATAATTTTTCCTACATCGGACATGGTTTTTCCTACATCAAATGTAATTTTAGCAGTATTGCTTTTGCGCCATTTACATGGGCGTATGGCATACGCCCATTATGCTGCCGCTTGAACCGGTTGCGCACACACCGCAATTTAATGTTGGCATATCGCAAAAAACAACGCAGGGCGGAACTGCAAAGCCCCGCCCCGGTGTGCGTATGTATTTTCCGCGCTGCTATTTCACGCACGAGCCGTTGGCGGTCTTGCGGTCAACGGTCGCAACGGCGAGTGTGCCGTCGGCGTTCTCGGAGCAGAGTATCATGCCTTGGCTTTCTATGCCGCGCAGCTTGCGCGGGGGGAGGTTGGCAATGAAGCACACCTGCCTGCCTTTCAGCTCCTCGGGGCTGTAGTGCTTTGCTATTCCGCTCACAATGGTGCGCGTGCCGTTGCCGTCGTTTACGGTAAGTTTCAGGAGCTTGTCGCTCTTTTCCACTTTTGCGCATTCCTCCACCGTTCCCACACGTATGTCGAGCTTTTCGAAGTTTTCAAAGTCGCATAACGCCTTTTGCGGCTGCGGCTTTGCCTCTTTTGCCTCGTTGGCTTTCTTTATGGCCTGGAGTTTTGCCACTTGCGCCTCGATAGTCTCGTCCTCTATCTTCCCGAACAGCAGTTCCGCCTTTTCAAGCTGGTGGCCCTCCTTGACGAGTGAGGTTGAGCCGAGGTCATCCCAGTTGAAGTTTGGCATATTGAGCATTCC
>CAKRMO010000014.1 GCA_934364765.1 uncultured Bacteroidaceae bacterium
GCCCAAAACTGCGCAAAAGCCTCAGACGGCAAAATGTGTTGCGCCAAGAAGTGCGCCGACACGTCAATCCCCGCCCTGAAAGGCATCAGTATGCAAACCGACCGCCGCGTCATTTCCTACATTCTGCCCAAGCGCATCATGTGGAAACAGTCAACCGGCGGCTCCACAATGGAGAACGAGGGCATACTGCTGAAGAACAACTACGGACAGACGGCCCTTGGCGGAATTTCGTTCTGCCACCTTAAAAACGGTAAGGGCGGAATGAACTCCATGCTCTTCGACTTCGGCGCGGAGCTGCAGGGCGGCATACAGGTGGTAACCGGCGGCGCGCCCGCAAACAAGGTGAGGCTGAGGGTGCGCTTCGGCGAATCGGCATCGGAGGCAATGTGCGAGATAGACGGCAAGAACGGGGCTACAAACGACCACGCGCTGCGCGACTTCATACTCGAAATTCCGGGAATGGGCATCGCCGAATGCGGGAACTCCGGCTTCCGTTTCGTGAGGATAGACGTGCTGGGCGATGATACCGACCTGCAGCTCCAGGAGGTGCGAGCCGCGTTCAGATACAGGGACATTCCTTATCTCGGCTCGTTCGAGTGCGACAACGAAAGGCTCAACAAGATATGGATGACCGGGGCGTACACCGTGCACCTTAATATGCAGCAGTTCCTTTGGGACGGCATAAAGCGCGACCGCCTTGTGTGGACCGGCGACATAAACCCCGAGGTGCTGACAATCGCCACCGTGTTTGGCGCAAACGACGTGGTGAACAAGAGCCTTGACCTGTCGAAGGAGAACTTCAAGCCCACGCAGTGGATGTGCACGCTGTCGAGCTATTCCATTTGGTGGATGATAACCCATTACCAGTGGTATCTCTACACCGGCAACCGCAAATATCTCGACGAGCAGAAGGACTATGTTACCGAGCTTTTGGGCGTGCTCATGAAATATGTTGACGAAAAGGGATACGAGAAGCTTGACGCAAGATTTCTCGACTGGCCTTCTTCGGAGAACCAAAAGGGCGTGGATGCAGGTTTGCAGGCTTTGATGGCAATGGCATTTGACAGCGGCGCAAAGCTTGAGGAAATCTGGGGCAACACCGAACTTGCCAGGAAATGCTCCGACCTATCCGCCAAGATGAAGAAATGCCGGCGCGACTTCAACGGATCAAAACAGGCGGCGTCGCTCAACGCCATAGCCGGCATGATTTCGCCCGAAAAGGCGGCGAAGAAAACCATCCTGCCCGGCGGCGCGAAAGACTTCTCGACATTCTACGGCTATTATATGCTCGAGGCGCTTGCAATGGCGGGCTGCTACACCGAGGCCATGGACATAATGAGCCAGTACTGGGGCGCGATGCTCGACCTCGGGGCCACGACATTCTGGGAGGACTTCAACCTTGACTGGACCAAGAACGCCGCGCGCATTGACGAACTTGTGCCGGAGGGCAAGGTGGACATCCACAGCTCATACGGCAACTACTGCTACAAAGGTTTCCGCCACTCCCTATGCCATGGCTGGGCTTCGGGCCCCACAACGTGGCTGAGCGCACATGTGCTTGGAGTGAAGGTTCTCGAACCGGGGTGCAGGAAAGTGGCAATCGAACCGCATCTTGGCAACTTGAAATGGGCCAAGGGAACTTTCCCCACCCCCTACGGCGTAATAAGGATTTCGCACAAAATAGGTGCGGACGGCAAGGTGGTGTCTGACATACAGGCCCCGCAAGGTGTGGAAATAGTAAAAGGCGAAACAAAATAAACAGTCAGGAGTGTCATGAAACTTAAAAACATAGCCAAGGTTGTTGCGCTGTCGGGCATGCCAATGCTGGCGGCGGGCAACGCGGGCGCACAGTTCAGGCAAGCGCCCATAAGTGAAATGGAATCCACGTTCCGCAGCATACCCGACTCGCAGAAGATTGCGGTTTACTGGTACTGGATGTCCGACAACATATCGAAGGAAGGCGTTGTGAAAGACCTTCAGGCCATGAAGCGCGTGGGCATAAACCGCGTGCAGATAGGCAACATCGGAAGCAACGACATCGCCTACGGCAAGGTGAAGTTCTATTCCCCCGAATGGTGGGAGGTGCTGCACACCGCGCTCAAAACAGCCGGCGACCTCGGCATCGAGGTGGGCATATTCAACAGCCCGGGCTGGAGCCAGAGCGGCGGTCCGTGGGTGAAGCCCAACCAAGCCATGAGGTATCTCGCCGAGTCGCGCACCACCGTAACCGGCGGCAAACTGCTGAAGATAAAACTGCCCGAGGTGGGCAAGGAGGCGCAGGACGTGAAAGTGCTCGCGTTCCCCGACCTTGAAACTCCGGCAGCATTCAAGGCGCAGCAGGAGATAGGCAGCGCAAAAACAATAGATTTCCACAGCGAAAAGCCGGCAACGGTGAGGAGCGTTACCTTTGAGTGCAAGGGCGGCACGTTCCTTAACACTGCCGCCTTGTATGCAAAAATCGGCAGTGAATACAAGCTCGTGCGCAACATAACGCTCGACCGCCGCAATGCGGAGCTTAACGTGGGATTTGTGCCTTTTGCGCCGATTGCGGTGTCTGTTCCAGAAACAACTTCGGGCGACTTCCGCCTTGTGTTCAACGGCGACGAGGACAAGTTCAAGAGCATCACGCTATCCGAAAACCCGGTTGTGGACAGCTACGCCGAAAAGACATTTGAAAAGATGTGGCAAACGCCCCATCCTTTCTGGTATGACTATATGTGGAAGCCGTCAGGCGAGTGCAGCGACCCGAAGCTCGTGATGAAAACCGAACAGGTTATCGACCTTACCGAGAACTTCAAGGACGGCACGCTGACATGGAACGCGCCGAAAGGCAAGTGGGTGATACTGCGCACCGCAATGCGCCCCACGGGAACGACAAACGCCCCCGCCACGCCCGAGGCCACCGGATATGAAACCGACAAGATGAGCGCCAAGCACATTGCCGCGCATTTCGACGCATTCCTCGGGGAAATTATGCGCCGCATACCGCCACAGGACCGCAAGACTTTCAAGATTGTCGTTGAGGACAGCTATGAGACGGGCGGACAAAACTGGACCGATGAAATGATTCCCGCGTTCAAGAAGCGTTACGGATACAACCCGGTGCCTTTCATCCCGACTTTCTACGGATATGTTGTGAACTCCGAAGACCAGAGCGACCGTTTCCTTTGGGATGTGCGCCGCTTGGTGGCCGACATGGTGAGCTACGAGTATGTCGGCGGACTCAGGAAGATTAGCAACGAACACGGGCTTACCACATGGCTTGAATGCTACGGGCACTGGGGATTTCCCGGAGAGTTCCTGCAATATGGCGGGCAGAGCGATGAGATTGCCGGGGAGTTTTGGAGTGCCGGCGACCTTGGAGACATTGAAAACCGCATAGCATCTTCGTGCGGCCACATCTACGGCAAACGCCGCGTATGGGCGGAGTCGTTCACCTGCGGCGGCCCGGATTTCTCGCGCTATCCCGGCGAAATGAAGCAGAGAGGCGACAAGTTTTTCGCCGAAGGCATCAACAACACGCTTTACCACCTTTACATCCAGCAGCCCGACGACAAGGCCCCGGGCATAAACGCTCCGTTCGGAAACGAGTTCAACCGCCTCAACACGTGGTTCTCGCAGCTTGACGTTTTCAACAAATACATAAAACGCTGCAACTATATGCTCCAGCAGGGATACTATGTCGCCGACGTGGCATATTATATAGGCGAGGACGCGCCCAAGATGACGGGAATACGAAACCCCGAAATTCCGCAGGGATATTCCTATGATTTCATAAACGCCGAGGTTATCGAAAAGAGCGGGCGCGTGGAGAACGGGAAACTTGCAATCGATGGCGGGATGAAGTACCGCGTTCTCGTGCTGCCGCCGCAAAAGACAATGCGCCCCGAGTTTCTTGCAAAACTTCAGGAGCTTGTTAAGAACGGTCTTGTGATAATCGGTCCGAAGCCAGAGAAGAGCCCGAGTTTGCAGAACTATCCCGAGGCCGACACGAAGGTTTCCGAAATCGCAACGGAAATGTGGGGGGGCGACAAGTTCTTCAACCGCGTAATAAACCACGGCAAGGGCAAGGTTTACCCTCAGGCTTCGATTGAGGAGGTTATGGCGGATATGCATGTTGTTCCTGACTTCAAGAGCAACGATCCCACGCTTCCGCTAACGTTCCTCCACCGCCGCCTTCCCGATGCCGACGTATATTTCGTGGCAAACCAAGGCGACAAGCCTGTAAGCTTCAACGGTGCGTTCAGGGCCGCAGGCAAGACCCCCGAGCTTTGGGATCCGCAAACCGCCGAGGTGCGTGCGCTGCCGCAGTTCACACGCCTTTCAAAGACTGTTGAAGTCCCCATGAAACTGCAGCCGCTCGAAAGTGCGTTCATCGTGTTCCGCAACAACGGCGGCGAGCCAAGCAAGACCGCCGTGAACTATCCCGACAAAAAGGTGCTGGCAACCGTTTCCACGCCGTGGACTGTGGCGTTCGAGCAAGGCAAGGGCGGGCCTGAAAGCCGGCAGACTTTCAACACGCTCTCCGACTGGTCGAAAAATGCCGACAACAAGATAAAGTATTTCTCCGGTCATGCAATCTACACCAACAGCTTCAAGATTTCCAAGCTCCCAGAAGGCGAAACCTACATCGACCTCGGCAAGGTTATGGTCATGGCAAAGGTTAAGGTGAACGGTCAGGAAGTTGGCGGGGTATGGACACCGCCCTACCGCCTTAACATCACAAAATTCCTTAAGAAGGGCGTGAACACTGTTGAAGTTGACGTAGTGAACAACTGGCGCAACCGCCTTATAGGCGAGAAGAACATGCCCGAAAGCGAACGCTTCACCCGCCAGTCGTTCACGTACCTCAACAAAGACTCCGAGCTTCAGGAATCCGGGCTTATAGGTCCTGTGGAGATACAGAACTACAGCTACGAACTGAAAAAGTAATGTATTCGTGCGTCCCGTACAGCCAATTCTAACGCAGTCGGTCGCGGTGCGGCATATTGCCCGCACCGCGCCTTGCGTTGCCTGCATCATACACCCCTTGTCCGAAACCCGGAAGCGCACAGACGCGACAAACGGCGGGGTTCTACGTAAAACCTCCGGGAGACAAGCGGCGCGTATGCTTGAAAACGGTTTCAACGTCACATTCGCCGATATGCGCGGAACTCCGGGTAAGATATGCCGCATCACCCCCGAGGGGAGAGGCATAGTGCTGCATCTGGCGCAGAAACAGGCGGCAGTGCGCATTGCAATGACAAAACAGCAGTGAAAATGGAAGAACCACAACGACAAAGCTACCGCCACCGAACGCCGGTGCAGCTGCGCTTCAGCGATGTTGACCGTTTCGGACACGTGAACAACGCCGTGATGTTCTCGCTCTACGACATGGCGAAGACGGAGTATTTCGGCTCGGTGTTGCGCGAACTGACAAAGGGCGACACGCTCGCCGTGGCGGTGAACATCAATGCCGACTTCATCCACCCCGTGTTCTACGGCGACAAAATAGAAATCCTCACAGCCGTAACGCGCATGGGGACGAAAAGCGTAACGGTGGCGCAACAGGCGGTCAACACCAAAACCGGCAGCGTTGTAAGCACCTGCCGCACTGTGCTCGTTTGCTTTTCCGCCTCGAAAAACGACTCCGTCCCCGTGCCTCCCGAAATCCGCAGACGCATCACCGAATACGAGGACAACATAATCCTTTAGCCGTATTGCGGGGTGTGCCTGTAGGCGCAATTTTCGGAACACCCCGAAAACAGCATAGGACATAGAAAAAACTATGTCCTATGCAGGAAAAATTATGTCTGATATAATTCAAACTACATCAGACCTTTTTTTGCCGCTTTCAAACGTCTGAAAAACAAGACGTTGCAAAAAAGTCTCTTTGTGAGGCTATTTTCCTGCAAGTCAGTGCCTTACGCGGTTTTGCAACTTTCGCGGTTTCACGCCGGCGCGGCTGCGCCGGAAAACGTGTGCCGGACGAATACACGCCCGGCACACGACAAAAAAACTATTGCATGGAAAATTGAAAATCAATGCTTGCGCCCTTTGCGCCTCTTGCCCGCCGGGTGTTTCCCCTTTGGCGCGTCAGCCGCGTTGCCGGAGTTTTCGGCTTTCGCGCCATGCTCCGTAACAAGGGTGAAATCGAGCAGGCGGCGGTCAAGGTTGGCGCGCGCCACCTTTATCCTCACCTTGTCGCCAATGGAATAGCTGCGGTGGCGGCGGCGACCCACAAGCCGGTAGTTCTTCTCGTCAAACTCGTAGTAGTCGTCAACGAGGTCGCGCAGCGGCACCATGCCCTCGCACTTGCTTTCGTCAACCTCCACATAAAGTCCGAACTCGGTAACGCCGCTCACTGTGCCGTCGAATTCCTGTCCCAGCCTGTCGGCCATGAACTCCACCTGCTTGTACTTTATGCTCGCGCGCTCGGCTGCATCGGCAAGCTGCTCCATTGCGCTCGAATGCTCGCACAGTTCCTCGTATTTGGTTGCCGAGGCGGAACGCCCGCCCTCGGCATAGCGCGTGAGCAGGCGGTGGACCATAGTGTCGGGATAGCGGCGTATGGGGGAGGTGAAATGAGTGTAGTATCTGAACATCAAGCCGTAGTGGCCTATGTTGTGGACGCTGTAACGCGCCTTCTGCATGGCACGCAGCGCAACGGTCTCTATAAGCTGCTGCTCCTTCTTGCCCTTCGCATCCTCCAAAAGGCGGTTTATGCTCCTGCCCACGTCAGCCTTCGAACCCTCAGTCTTGAGCTTGTAGCCGAAGCGCGATATGAAGGCCCGCAGGTTCTCGAGCTTAGTCTGCTCGGGAACATCGTGTATGCGGTAGGGCAGCACCTTGGCCTTTTTGCCCTTGGGCACAATGCCCACGCTCTCCGCGACGCTCTTGTTTGCAAGGAGCATGAACTCCTCCACGAGCTTGTTGGCATCCTCCTCAACCTTTACATACGTGGATACAGGGTGTCCCTTCCCGTCAATCTCAAAGCGCACCTCGGGACGGTCGAAACCTATCGAGCCGTTGGCGAACCGCCTTTTGCGCAGTTGCTTTGCAAGGCGGCTGAGCGTGATTAGCTCTTCGGCAAACTCGCCCACGGGCTTTTCCGCATTCACCGGCTGCGGGTGGTTTCCCGGCAGCGCGAGGTCTTCGGGCGAAGCCTCGCCGTTCTCCTCCAATATATACTGCACCTCCTCGTATGTGAACCTGCGGTTGCTCTTTATCACAGTGTGGGCAAGATGCCACGAAAGCACTTCCGCCTTGCTGTTCATCTTGAAAATCGCGCTGTACGCAAGTTTCTCCTCGTCCTGGCGCAGGGAGCACAGGAAGTTGCACAGCCTTTCGGGCAGCATGGGGATTGTGCGGTCAACAAGGTATATGCTCGTTGCGCGCCTCACCGCCTCGCGGTCTATCACGTCGCCCTCCTTCACGTAGTGGGAAACGTCGGCAATGTGGACGCCCACCTCCCAGTTGCCGTCCTTTGTTGGGCGTATGGAGAGCGCGTCGTCAAAGTCCTTTGCGTCGCGCGGGTCGATTGTGAACGTTGTAACGTTGCGGAAGTCCTCGCGCCTTGCAATCTCTTCGGGGGTGATGTCTGCCGGTATCTTTTCTGCTGCCTCGACTACGTTTTGCGGATAGGTGTAGGGCAGGTTGTATTCCGCCAGGATGGCGTTCATCTCCGCGTTGTTCTCTCCCTCCGAGCCGAGTATGTCGATAACCTTCCCCACAGGGTTTTTCCCCGCCTCGGGCCATTGCGTGATTTTCACCACGGCCTTGTCGCCGTTTTTCCCGCCCTTTAGGCAGTTCTTGGGGATGAATATGTCGTTTGAGTAAATCCTGCCCGCCGTTTCGAGGAAGCCGTAGTTTTTATCCACGTGCAGCCTTCCCACGAAAGTTTCGCGGCCGCGTTCGAGAATGGCGATAACCTGCGCCTCGCGGGCGTGCTTCTCGCGGCGTGCGAGGATTGTTGCGCGCACACGGTCGCCGTTCATCGCGCCCATGCTGTTGCGTTCGGTTACGAGTATCGACTTTCCGCCGTCGTCGGGAACCACGCTGTTGTGGCCGTTGGCCTTTCTCACGAACTTGCCTTCCACCACCTGGTTCTTGCGGCTCAGGCTGTATTGGTCGTCGCGCACGGTGAGTTCGTCGGCGTCAACCAAGTCGTCAAGTATGTCGCAGCACAGCATACGCTGCATATGGGACGTTATGCCAAGCTCCTCGAAAATCTCGCGTGAGCTGTACGACTTGTCGGCATTGTTGGTGAAGAGTTCCGATAACTTGCCGTAAATTTCCTTTTTGCCGAGCCTTACGGACGCCCGCCTGCCTTTGACCTTCATGATGTGAACCTTTTATGCTTTCAACCTACAAAGTAACAAAAAATTCGGCTAACCGCAACGCCAAACCGCCGCAAAAAACAATCCGCCCGCACACAGGAGAACTGCATGCGGGCGGATTTTGCTTTTTTGCCGTCCCTCGGGCGGCGGTTGGCTTACTTGCGGAGACCGAGAGCCTTCACAATTGCACGGTAACGCTCGATGTCGCAACGCTTGAGGTAGTTGAGCAATGCGCGGCGTTTGCCTACAAGGCGCACCAAAGACCTTTCTGTTGTATGATCTTTACGGTTGGCCTTCATGTGTTCCGTCAGATGGGAAATACGGTATGAGAATAATGCCACCTGGGCTTCGGGTGAGCCGGTGTCAGTATTGGACTTTCCGTACTGTCCAAAGATCTCCTTCTTTTTAGCTTGATCTAAATACATAGAAGTTTTTGATTAATTAATTGTAGTTCATGCCCCGCACGGTGCGGAAGCGGGTGCAAATTTAGCCATTCCCGATTAAACGGCAAACCCAACTGCGCATTTTTATCGCTTATGCCCACAATTTTCCAACGAATATGCCTATGTTCTACCCCGATACGCATAATTTGGCTAACTTTGCAGCAGTTTTTAAGGTAATAAATTTAATGCAAGACATTCGCAACATTGCAATCATCGCGCACGTCGATCACGGCAAAACCACTCTGGTTGACAAGATGCTCATGGCGGGGCACCTGTTCCGCGCAAACCAGGACACAGGCACGCAAATCCTCGACAGCAACGACCTTGAGCGCGAGCGCGGCATAACCATTCTTTCAAAAAACGTCTCCATACGCTACAAGGGCGTAAAGATAAACATAATCGACACTCCGGGCCACAGCGACTTTGGCGGCGAGGTGGAGAGGGTGCTCAACATGGCGGACGGCTGCATTCTGCTGGTGGACGCCTTTGAAGGCCCCATGCCGCAGACGAGGTTCGTGCTCGAGAAGGCTCTGAGCATCGGGCTGAAGCCCATAGTCGTCGTCAACAAGGTTGACAAGCCCAACTGCCGCCCCGAGGAGGTTTACGAAATGTCGTTCGACCTTATGTGCGCCCTCAACGCCACGGAGGACCAGCTCGACTTCCCCGTGGTTTACGGCTCGGCAAAGCAAGGCTGGATGGGGCCTGACTACAACAAGCCCACAGGCGACATAACCTACCTGCTCGACACCATACTGAAAACCATTCCCGCGCCCAGGCAGCTCGAAGGTACGCCCCAGATGCTCATCACGTCGCTCGACTATTCAAAATACACAGGCAGGATAGCCGTGGGGCGCGTTCACCGTGGCACTATACGCGAGGGAATGGACGTTACAATAGCCCACCGCGACGGCACGCTCGAAAAGACGAGAATCAAGGAGCTTCACACGTTCGAGGGCATGGGGCACGCCAAGACCGACTCCGTGTCGAGCGGCGACATCTGCGCAATAATAGGCCTCGACAACTTTGAAATCGGCGACACCATCTGCGACTTCGAGAACCCCGAGCCGCTGCCGCCGATTGCCATTGACGAACCCACGATGTCGATGCTCTTCACAATAAACGACTCGCCGTTCTTCGGCAAGGAGGGCAAATATTGCACATCGCGCCACATACAGGACCGCCTGCAAAAGGAACTTGAAAAGAACCTCGCCCTGAAAGTGGAGCCCGTGGCCGCCGACAAGTGGATTGTGTCGGGGCGCGGCGTGCTCCACCTGTCGGTGCTAATAGAGACGATGCGCCGCGAGGGCTACGAACTGCAGGTGGGGCAGCCGCAGGTTATATACAAAAACATTGACGGCGTGAAATGCGAGCCGATTGAAGACCTCACAATAAACGTGCCCGAGGAATATTCGAGCAAGATGATCGACATGGTAACGCGCCGAAAGGGCGAGATGACGGCCATGGAGACGCAGGGCGACCGCGTGAACATTGAGTTCGACATCCCCTCGCGCGGCATCATAGGGCTGCGTACAAATGTGCTTACGGGAAGCCAGGGCGAGGCCATCATGGCACACCGCTTCAAGGAATACCAGCCCTACAAGGGCGAGATAACAAGGCGCACCAACGGCTCGATGGTGGCTTTGGAAACCGGCACGGCGTTCGCCTATGCTATAGACCACCTGCAAGATCGCGGCAAGTTCTTCATCAACCCCGGCGAGGAGGTTTACGCCGGCGAGGTCGTGGGGGAGCACGTGCACGAAAACGACCTTGTGGTGAACGTTACCAAGGCAAAGCAGCTTACCAATATGCGTGCGAGCGGCGCGGACGACAAGGCGCGCATCGTGCCGCCGGTGGTGTTCTCGCTCGAGGAGGCTTTGGAATACATAAAGGAGGACGAATACGTGGAGGTTACGCCGAAGAGCATGAGGATGCGCAAGGTGCTGCTCGACCACTTGGCGCGCAAGCGCGCAAACAAGTAAACGGCGCACAGACATACATTAATATATAATAAGGTGACGGGGCAGGGCGGCTATCCGTTTTGCCCCGGCATTTTTTCATATCCGCGCATTCCTGCGGCTATTTTCACGGTTCTCCGCAACTGTCTGGCAGACAACCGTTTGCTGTTTTAGTTTCGGGCTTTGCAAGACATTGGATTTCAAGCGTTTGCAACGGCGGAAAAAAGGTCTGATGTAGTCTGGATTATATCAGACATAATTTTTCCTGCATAGGACATAGTTTTTCCTACATCCGATGTAGTTTTCGCGGTGTTTGAAAGAGGACAGTTGGTTTTTGTTTTGCGGAAATTGTAGGGGCAATTGCGTTCGCCCTGTAATGCCGGCGCATGAACCGCACGCCATCCTGCCGCCGCAACATTGCAAATCCGCGCAATTCCGGGCGTATTGCGATGCGCCCCTGCGGAGGCGCAAACCACTAACTTATTGCGCAAAAAAAATGCGCGGGAGCAAAACGCCCCCGCGCACCATAAAGAAAAATTATCATTTCCACTGTTACTTAACAGCCTCGTTCAGAGCGGCGCCGGCCTTGAACTTAACCACCTTCTTTGCGGGAATCTGCACTTTCTCCTTTGTTGCAGGGTTGAAGCCCTCGCGAGCCGCACGGGTGGAAACCTCGAATGTGCCGAAGCCTACAAGCGCTACCTTGTCGCCGGCCTTAACCGCGTTCTCAATGGCTCCCAGAGTGGCGTCGAGAGCCTTTTTTGCATCTGCCTTGCTGAGGGCTGCGCCTTCAGCGATTGCGTTTACTAAATCTGTCTTGTTCATATTCAATTTATTTATAAAGTTATTCCTCTATGTTTATTGTTATCGTTCAAACCATTACGTGTGCCGCGAGGGCAAATATAAATATGTTTGTTAAATTAGCAAAATAAAATGCCGTTTTTTCGCCTTCCAAACCGAATTTTCTTCACAAACGCCCAAAAAACGCCCTGCAAAAGTCATTCGCGCACACAGCAGCCGGGCATATTGCGATGCAGTGTGCCGATAATTTCATAACTTTGCGGCAAATTATATGAAGGCAGTATGTTCAAGAC
>CAKRMO010000015.1 GCA_934364765.1 uncultured Bacteroidaceae bacterium
CAAAGACGCAAAAAACAAGAAGAAATCCGGCAAGAAAGACGGCAAAGGCGCGAAAAAGGAAAACGGCAAAAAAAACGCCAAGTCTGCCGGCAATGACAGCGTGAAAGCCAAGAAGGATTCCGTTGAGGACGTTAAGCTGCTGCTTGACGGACGCGAGGATCGCATTGAACGGCTCACGATGGCCTCCTCATACCTTGGCGACTTCGCCCTCTCACCCGACGGCACGAAGATTTACTACATTGCACAATTCTCCACAAGCTGCGACATTCACGTGCGCAACCTCGAAGACGGCAGCGACCGCGTGGCAGTTCCCGACTTCGGCTTTGCAAGGTTTGTGGCTTCCGCCGACGGCAAGAACGTTTATGCCGGGGGCAGGAAGATACGAAAGGTTTCGCTTGACAACGGAAACCAGAAGTTCATAGAGATTAAGGCGGACTACGACTGGAGCATTTCAAAGGAGAACGCCTATATATTCGAACACGTGGTGAACCTTTTGAAGGACAAGTTCTACCGCGCCGACATGGGCGGCGTTGACTGGAACTACTACGCCGACAACTACCGCGCCTTTGTGAAGGACATCGACAACAAGTACGACATGGCGGAGATGCTGAGCGAGATGCTCGGCGAGCTTAACGCGTCGCACACCGGGGCACGCTACGGCGGCACAAGCGCGGAGCTTCCAACGGCGAGCCTCGGGGCTTTCTACGATGAGGACTATGACGGCGCGGGGCTTAAGATAAAGGAAATCTTGAAGAAAGGGCCGCTCGATTTTATAGGATGCAAGGCAAAGGCCGGCGACATAATCACCAAAATCAACGGCAAGCCCATAGAAAAGGGCAAGGACTATTTCCCGCTCCTCGCGGGGCTTTCTGGCAAGCACACGCTGCTCACGCTGACCAACGCAAAAGGCAAAGGCGAGTATGAGCAGGACGTGAAGCCCATAGGCGGCGGCATGGAGCGCGAGCTGCTCTACAACCGCTGGCTCAAACAGCGCGAGGAAATGGTGGAGAAGTACTCCGGCGGCAAGGTAGGCTATGTGCACGTTCGCGCAATGAACACGCCGAGCTTCCGCAAGGTGTTCTCGCGTGTGCTCGGCAAGCTGCGCAACAAGGAGGCCCTCGTGGTTGACATACGCAACAACGGCGGCGGATGGCTTCACAACGACTTGGGAGTGCTGCTGAGCGGAAAGCTTTTCGCCACCAACGAGCCGCGCGGACAGTTCATAGGCAACGACCCGTATATGCGCTGGTTCAAGCCCTCGGCAGTGGTGATGAGCCAAAACGACTACTCCAACGCCCACGGCTTCCCCTATATGTACAAGACGCTCGGCATGGGCAAACTTGTGGGTGCGCCGATGGCAGGCACGATGACCGCCGTGTGGTGGGAGACACAGTATGACGACGAGCTTGTGGTGGGCGTGCCCGAAGTGGGGGTTAAGGACTTGAACGGCAACTACCTCGAAAACCAGACGCTAAACCCCGACGTGGAGGTGATACCCACCCCCGAACAAACTTTAAGCGACGACGATGTGCAGGTGAAGCGTGCAGTTGACCTGCTATTGGGCAAGTAAGTTCACACAAACAACACATACATAATTATGGACAATAAAGAAATGGAATTCTGTCAAAGCTGCGGAATGCCGCTTACAGACGAAATCCTCGGCACCAACGCCGACGGAAGCAAGAATGACGAGTATTGCATCTACTGCTACAAGGACGGCGCATTCACCGGCGACTTCACAATGGAGGAAATGGTTGAATACTGCTCCATGTTCGTGGAAGAATACAACAAGAACACAGGCAAGCACCTCACCTGCTGCGAATACAAGGAGGTGTTGCGTCAGTTCTACCCGACATTGAAGCGCTGGAACCTTCCAAAGAACCAGATACCGCACGCAAACCACCCCATGAAGAAAGTCTTTATTGAGGAAGTGAACGCCCTCGGCATAAAAGGTTTGCATATAGAAAACCTGTTTGTTCTTCAAGGCTCTTTCATCAACCAGGAATACAAGCTCAACGGCAACTCCGTGTTCCTGCTTGACAACAACGCCACATACTGGGGCACGCAGGTGCAAAAACCAAACTCGGAAGGACGGTGTTTCGGCATAGCGTGCGATGAAAAGTACATTCTCGTTTCCGAGTACGGCAAGGACGGCTCCGACCCGGAAATAGTGATGCTGAAAAGAAGATAGAAGCATGAAACCGAAAAAGGATGCACCCGAGTGAAGGTGCATCCTTTTTTGCCGTGCGGCCTTACCGCCACAACGGCACACTTACAACCAATCTATTAAAAGCTTTTTCTCACGCCTGTCTCCGCATAGCCCCCCCTCACCCGCAGCCTTCGCCATGCTGCCGTTTCCAGTGGGAAAGTGGCGGAAACTATGTCTGATATAATTTTTCCTACGTCTGATGTAGTTTTTTCTACATAGGACGTAGTTTTTCTTATGTCCCGCATTGTTTCCGGGGATTGCGGGCCGCGCAATTCCGCCTATGCCCCTTGCGCCACCCCGGCGCGTGCTTTTTCGGTTAAAAGCATTTCCCCAACTCAATCTGTGTTTTACAGTACTCAAGATTGGGGAAATGCACCACTACTTATACCGTTTCGCGCATTTTGCGCCACGCACGCGCCCCCTGCGGTGCGCTTGTTTTCCTGTTGCAAATATATGCATCTTGCCAATACGCCGGCCCGCCATGGATTACAATTATTTGTAATGTGCGATTTTGCCATGGCATTTTTTCCGCTACACCAGCTCCAGCACCCTAAGCACAACCAGCAGGGCCTGCGTGGTGGAGGCGTTGAACCTGCGGCGGAGGCATCTCACCATATATACAACCTGATGTTCCTTGAGCGACAGGGCGCCGGCAATTTGCGCCGTGCTGTAATTGGCGTAAAGCATGGCGCACACCTTCTCCTCAACCGGCGCAAGCCTGCAGCTGAACACATTCAGCCTGCCCTCGCCGTCAAGCCGGTAAAATTCGTTTGTGTTCTTATTGTAAATGCCGCACACCTCGGAGGTGTCGTTAACATAACGCCCCACCATGACTATTGAGCACCAGACACTGTTGGACGCCGTCTTGAACAGCGGGTACTCCTTTATGCACACCGGGTACTTCTCCCTGCCGCCGCCGACGGCAATAACCGTGTTGAAGATAATGTTCACATATTTAAGCCCGCCGCAGCAGATTTCGGCATATTTCCCGGATGTCTGGCGGAGGAAATCCTGGGCGTGCTTCACAAACACTCCCGAAAACCTCACGGAACGCCTCAGCGCGGCCAGCAGCCTGTCGTCGCAGTTGCGGTATTCCTTGTTGCGGTATGACATGTAAACAATCCTCCGGCGGCTATAGTCGGCAACAAAAGCCATCCTGTTTGTAGGCATCAGCGAACAGCTTTCAAGGCACGCCACCATGCCTTTCAGCCTTTCCCGCTCCTCATCAGGAAGCCTGCCGATGTCGTTGGTTTCGGGAGAAAATATAAAGTCTATGATATTCACAGCAACTCTTCTTTATCCCAAACCAACGACCGGCACAAAACGCACTTCCCAATATGTCCCCAACTCATGTTCAATCCTATCACCTGTCAGAACAGAGGGAAATGCCACTAACACATTCCTTTGCATACACGTACTCATCGTGTTTTGTATTTCTGCCTTGTTTTCGTGGCAAAATTACACACCAGACAAATACGCCGCACTTGAAAGAATTACTATTATTAGTAAATCCTAATATTTTTGCATTAGCCGCGCCCCCGGCTACAAAATCTCGAGCGTACGAAACACAACCATCAACGCCCTTGTGTTGGTAACATTGAACCGCCGGCGGAACTTTTTCAGGATATTCACAACCTTGTACTCGTCAATGCCGAGCTTTTTCGCTATCTGGGCGTTGGAGTAATTTGCAAATATGAAGGAGCACACCAGCTTCTCCATGCCCGTCATCCTGTACAGCCTCGAGGCAAGCCTTCCGCCCTTGTCAACATACCAATACCGCTTGTGCAGCTTGTTGTATATGCCGCAGCTTTCGGGCAGGTCCTTTACAAAGCGGCTCACAACCGCCATTGAGCACCACACGCGCCCGTCGTCGGTTACAAACAGCGGATGCTCGGCTATGCAAATGGGATATTTGCTGCCGACGCTCTTTACGGTTACAAGCGTGTTGAATATATAGTCTGTGTTCCGCGCCCCGCCCTTGAACACTTCCCGCTGCCGGCCCGCCTCTGCGCCCGACAGGGAGGCTGCCATGCTTTTGAAACTTTTCATGAAGCTCACCCTGCTGAGCAGCATTAGCAGTTGCCTGTAGGCACATTCGCCACGGAACTCCCTGCACTTGTGCCGCAGAAAGGGTATCTCGCCCCTGCTGTAATCGATCACAAACACAAGCCGGTTTGACACAAAGGGAAAATTTCCGATACACGACAGCATCCTTTCCAAATCGCGGTGGCGGGACACACGAAGCTCGTTGAGCGGCTTGGGGAAAACGCTTGTTATATATTCGGCGACATTCATATACTTCCTTTTGGTTTTTATTACAAAAATAGCGGTTTCCGCAATTTGCGCCCCCAATGCCTTTTACCAATTTTTGCAATCCCGCAATTTTTCCGCAAAACACCCAGTATCGGAAACAAAAATCCCCGCAGCCAAACAGGCTGCGGGGATGATTTTTATAAAGGGTTGGTGTCTTACTTGATGAGGACCTTCTCCTTGCCGATGATATAGAGACCCTTCCTGAGACCCTTCTTGGCATCGGATGCCTTTACGTTGCGCTTGACGAGCGCACCGTCAACGGTGTAAACGTCAACCTTGACGCTGAGCTTGCTTACGGCCTCCTTAATCTTGTTGAGGATGCCGCCGTCGAGCGTGCTGATTACCACTTCCGGGTCGCCTTCCAAAGCCTGAATGAGGTTCGGGTTGATGTAACCGCTGTGCGCGCTTACAGAAACCTTCTTCTCGCCGTCGGTAACCTTGAGTGCATTGCCGCTGAAGTAACCGTAGCCGCCATCAACAAGGCTCTTGCCGTTGAATGCGGCAACAAGGCCGTTGACAGAGTCGCCCTTGATGCTGAGGTCGGTCGGGGCGTCAAACATGAGGGTAACCTTGGGCTGTCCCTCCTCATAGAGAGTAGTGTCGCCTGTTACGAGGATGAACGGCTCGCCGGCTGCGAAGTCCCATTTCTCAACAAGTCCGAGTTCTGTGTCGCTCGGCTGGCTGTGGATTTGGTACGCATGAACATTTTCGTTCCTGCCGAGTTCTGTAACTGCGAACGGCAATGTAACAATCTTGGCAGTGTTGTTGTCGAACTGCATTGCGATTTCGGGGTTCTCCTCTGTGTCGAACTCCTCGAATGTGAACGAAGCACGGCTGTCAAACTCTGCCGTGAGCAAATCGGCACGCACCTGGCGTGCGTTGTCGCCGAACGATACCAAAGCGCCTTCGCGCCTGCCGCCGAGAGACTGAATCTGGAACTGCTCCTTGCCGATGTATGTAACGCGGAACGGGAACGGAGTGGTACTGCCGCTGAAGTAGTAGTCGTTGCTTTGGATGTTGGCGTTGCCGAAGTACCAGCCTGTGCGCATATTCTGGATGTAGTATGCGCGCTTGCCAAGGTTGAGGCTGTCGGGAACGGGAACAAAGCGCCAGATAGCGTCAATGTCGCCCTCGCGCTCCTTGTTCTTTATGTCGTCCATACCCCAGCGCAGCTGGTTGCCCGCATTGTAAACGCCTTCGTTCTCACCCTTGCCGCTGCCGAGCACATAGAGGGCCGCGCCCTTGACCTCGGCGCGTGCGCCGTAGTAGTTTTCGGGGGCGGCATCACCCTCGGCTGTTGCGCTGAGTATGTAGTACCACTTGCCCGGCTCAACGGAAACGATGTTGTCGTAAACGTTCTCCATTGCGTCCTCGATGTTCTTCTTTATTTCGTTGAACTTCGCGGTGCTGGTCTGAAGGCCGGCTGCTGCGTCAATTGCAGCCTGAAGGTCGGTGAGCTTGCTTTCGTCCTTGAGCTGGCCCATGTATTCGCCAACCACTGCGTTGTCGATAAGCATCTTGGCTTTGTCTATCAGGTTGTCAAGAGCGTTGTGATCCTGATAGAGGGCCGCAACCGCGTCGATAGCATCCTGAAGGTCCTGTCCGTCGGTGAGAGTTGCGGAGCCGTTGTCAAGCTTGCCCTGAACTTCGGCCGCAAGGTTCATCATCTTGTCGGCAGCGTCCTTCATGCCTTCAACATAGTAGTACTGCGACTTGGCGTTGTCATACCTGTCCTTGGAGTCGTAAAGCTGGAAGCCGGAGATTGTCCAGTAAGGCACACCGTCGCAAGAGCTGGTGCAGCGGAAACGTATGTAGCGGTAAGGCTGGTCGGGAGTGATGTCCTTGCTGTAGTAAGGCCACTGGCTGTAAACGTTCCTGTCGGGGAAGTCGTTGAGAGTGGTAATCTCGGTCCAGGAAGCCAAGTCGGAAGTAACGTCTGCGCCGAGTGCGTCGTCGTTAGTGCCGTACACGATAGCCGTGCGCGGTGTTACGCCCATACGGTGGTTGCCGTTGTAAAGGTCATTGCGGCGGTCAATCCTCACGAGGAACGAAGCCACATCGCTGCGCTTGAGGTCAATCTGGAGGTAAGAGGGGTTCTCTGCAAGAGTGCCCCAGTTCGGGTCGGAGTGCCAGTATGTCTGGTCGTTGTCGTCGATAAGCGCACCGAGAAGGTTGTAGCCGTCCTCGATGAACTCTGCGTTGAACGAATAGTTGTCGTTGCCGGGAGTGATGCCCATCCAAGTGTTGTTGGCGGTAAGCTGTGTGGTGCCGTCATCCTTTGAGTTAACCTCGGTGATGAGGCCGCCCTCGGTTGCGAGGGTGTAGAGCTTCTTGTTAAGGTCGTTTGCCTTCTTGACGATAGCCTGTATGCGCTCCGCGCTGTTCAGCAGGTCGTTAATCACGGCAATGCTGCTGCGTATCGGGGCCATTTCGGTTCCGTCAACGGTGAGGTTGTTCACGTGGTCGTCGGCAACAGAGAGAGCGGCTGCGAGGTCGTCAACAGCTTTCTTCATTTCGGCGTTCTTCGAGTAGAGAGAGCCTTCGGAAGCCGGGATGTCCTCGGGATAGAGCTGAAGCTCGCTGAGATTCCAGTAAGAATTGCCCGACGAGGTGCCCTTGACATACAGGCGCACATACTGGTAGTTGGCCTTCATGTCGATGAGCGGGGACACGTAGTGGGCGTTGTGTATGTTGCCGGGGAAGCCCTTTTCAAGAATGGTTATCTCCTTCCACGAAGTTTCGTCCTCGGGGGTGTTGGTGGCCTTCACAACATATTTTGTCGGTGTGTCGTGCCATGCCGTTCCCGAAACCGCGCCGTCGTTGCGTCCCCAGTGCTCGATTGTGAGCTTCGACACGTCGGTGCGGTTCAGGTCAATCTGAAGCCACTCGTCCTGATTGAAGAGGTTCATTCCCGTTGTGGAGTGGAAGTGGGTGTCGTGGTCGTTGTCAATCAGCTTGTCTACGCCGTTTGCGGCTGTCCACGCGCAGTTTGCGCTAATCTGCGAAGCCGCCTTTATGAGACCCGTGGTCGGGGCCTTGATTGTGAGGATGAGCGTGCGCGCCTCGACAAGAGAGTCTGCCAGTGCGCTTGCCCTGTCCTTCTTTGCCTGGAGTTCCTTCAGCTCGTCGAGCTTGCTTGCATCGGCGGGAACGAACTTCCACCACGAGATGTTCTCGTAAACGCTCGCCGGCGAAATCTTGCCGAAGCTGCCCGCGCCGCTGTTGTGCGACAGCGGATGGTAGGGGAAGGGGTTCGCCGTGTTTGCTATGTAGTAGCATCCGTTTCCGAGAGGCTCAACCGTCTGGTGTATGGTGTCGGTGTCGTTCATCTTCACATACACGGCTGTAACCCATGCGTCGCCGGGCACGGTGTAAACGTATTTGTCGTTGCCGCCGTTGCGGAACGAGAAGTTGCCGTCCTCCTGACGTGTTGCATAGAAATAGTAGTAAGGGTTCTGGCTGTCCAGAGTGCCCCATTTCAGTTCCGCGTCGTCGGCGTTCCACGCCTTGTCAACGCCCTGCTTCTTGAAGAACGAGCTGTCGCCCGCCACGATGAAATACCAGCCGTCGGTGATTGGGTTCACGCTTGCCGTGATGTCGGCGATAGCCTTGCGCAAATTTGCAATGGCGGCGTTGAGCTCGTCGTCGCCGGCGTTGGGGTTGTCTATCTGGTCAAGGCAGGAGGCGAAAGTGGTCTGATAGGTGTCGTATGCCGTCTGGCTCACATAGCCTATGCCCTCACCAACCTTGAAGTCGCGGTTGAGGTCGTAGATTGAGTCAACCACGTTCTGCAGTATCTGCTTCTTGTCTGTAATGGGCACAGCGGGATAGAACTGCAGTTCCGAAAAAGTCCAATAGGCATACGAGGAGCCCGGGGTGCCTGAAGCCTTGCGCGGGATTAGGCGCAGGTAGCGGTAAGTCTCGGGCAACTCTATGTAGCCGTAGTAAGGCCAGCCTTCGCTGTCGGAAGCGGGGATGTCTTTGAGCTTCTTCACGAATTTCCACGAGCTTTCCTCGTCAGGGGTGTTGGTTGCGTAAATGTCCAGCTCCACAGGGGTGATGCCATGGCGCACCGTGCCGTTATAGACATCCTCGCGGCGGTGCATCATAAGCATGAGCTGCGTGAGGTCGTCGCGCATGAGGTCAACCTGAATCCACTCGTCCTGTGTCCTGAGGTCCATCCCTGTCGGGTCGGAATGCCAGTAGGTGTTCAGGTTGTCGTCAATAAGCGTGCCAAGATGGTTGTCAGCATCGTAGTACGCCTCGTTGTTTTCGGGAAGATAGTTGTCGTTTCCCTTTTCGGGCTTCCAGGTGCAGTTGCTCGTGAGCTGCGTCTCGCCTGTTGGCGAAACAACGGTGATGAGAGGCGTGCTCTCGTCAGCCTCATAGTTCTGAGCCTGCGCACCAGAAGAAAAGCCCAGGATGCAAGCCATTACGCACAGCTTGACCCAAAGTAAACATCTCTTCATTTGGTTTTTGTATTAAGATTAAACATAAGTTGATGCCATTGTTTGTTATGCATGGTTACGTTAGTGCTGCTTATTCGGCGTGTAAATTTACGATTATTTTTTCATATCCCAACATAAGCCCCGAAAAATGTGCAATTTTTTAACAATAAACCTTGTGGAAACCGGTGTCAAGGACACAAGCCGTGGAATACGGGCGAAAGAGCGGTAACGATTTGATTCGCAGACGCTTGTACCGTTTCTTGGTTTTACGTGTAAGCGTTTGTTTTACAGAGGGTTGCAAGACGCGGAAAAAAGGTCTGATGTAGTCTGGATTATATCAGACATAATTTTTCCTACATAGGACGTGGTTTTTCCTACATCCGATGTAGTTTGGAAAGTGTTTCGGAAGAAAGCAATATGTTTGCGTTTGGCGCGTTTTATGGTATGGCAGGCGGTTTTGGTGATGCCCGAAAAAAAATCCGCACATTCAGGCAAGATTTCCGCAATGGGGGCATTATACATATGTATCAACAACAAAACATGGGAAAATGAAATGCCTGAACTACCTACTGCCGGCGTTGCTGCTTCTGCCTGCGTTCGCGCTGCAATCGTGCGACGACGACGGCGACAACTCAAAAAACTACGCCAACGCAACCGTTACGCTGAAAACCAACCCTGACGACAACACGTTCTATATGCAGCTTGACGACTCCACCACCGTGCTGCCGGCAAACATCAAGGTGTCGCCCGCCGGGAAGAGCGAGGTGAGGGCGCTCGTGAACCTGAAGTTCACGAAAAACAGCGCAGGCCCTTACTCCCGCGAGGCGTTCGTGAACTGGATTGACACCATAAGGACGAAAGACATGGCGCAAAACCACGGGGACGACAACGCCACGCTCTACGGCGACGACCCTGTGGAAATCGTGAACCATTGGGCGACAAACGCCGAGGACGGCTACCTCACGCTGCGCTTCAGGACATACCACAGCGGCAAAGCCAACCACAGGCTTAACCTTGTGAAAGGCGGCAACGCCAACGAGGTGGTGCTGTATCACGATGCCCAAGGGGACAATGCAGGGCGCGTGGGCGACGGCATGATAGCCTTCCGCCTTGAGAAGCAGCCCGACAGCGACGGCACGCCAAGGGAAATGACGCTGAAATGGAAATCGTTCAGCGGACAGGAGAAGAGCATCAAGTTCAAATACATCCCCCGAAAGCAATAAGGCGGCACGTTACACGCCATATATATAATGAGTCTGTTCGCAACCGGCAAAGAGCGCGGAATACTCTCGCTTTTCAAAAAAGATGACCCCTCGGCAATGAGCGTCCTGTATGGCGAATACGCAGGATGGCTCACCGCCGTATGCTCGCGCTACGTGGGCAACGGGGACGACTGCAAGGACGTGCTTCAGGAAACGTTCATAAAGATTTTCACGCAGATTGGCACATTTGAGTATCGAGGCAAAGGCTCGCTCAAGGCATGGGCGGGGCGCATAGCCGTGAACGAGGCGTTGCAGACGCTGCGGCGCAAGGCGGCAACGCCGGTTGAGAACGCCGAAACCCTGCCCGACCTGCCCGATGAGAAACCCGATGTGGAAAGCCTTTCGGCACAGGAGATAGCAGACATGATAAAAAAACTTCCGCAAGGCTACCGCACGGTGTTCAACCTCTACGCCGTCGAGGGCAGAAGCCACAAGGAGATAGCCGCAACGCTCGGCATAAGGCCCGACACGTCGGCATCGCAATTCCACAAGGCAAAGAACATGCTCGCCAAGATGATTAACGACTACAAAAACAAAAAGGAGCTGCAATGAGAGACGAATGGACAAAACGGCTGCAAGCGCGCCTTGAAAACCATGAGGAAACGCCTCCGCAGGGACTGTTTGCCGGCATACAGAAAGAGATGTCGCGGCGCGGCGCAGCCCCTGCCGCCAAAAAGCGCAGGAACGCCGCCGTGTGGCTGTGGACTGTGCCGGCAGCGGCGGCGGTTGTGGCCGTGGGGCTGTTTCTTGCCAACGCGGTGGACAAGGCTGTAATCGCAACACTGCCCGCAACCGGCAAGATGCCGCCCGTTGCAAATACAAGCACAAAGGAAAGCGCGGAAACGCCGGCGCACACCCTTTTGGCAAAAGCGGAAACGCCGCGCAGGAAACGCATCGTCCCGCAGGCTGCCGCCACAACTGGGACATACGCAACCGAAGCCGCAGAGGCTGCAACGCAGAGCGAACCCGAAACGATGAAGAACGAGGTGAAGAGCATGAGGGGCGCGAAAAAAAACGCGACGGCAGCGGGTGTTGCACGCTCATTCCAAAGCGGCGCAAGTGCCGCATTGCACAAAAACGGCGGCACGCGCATAAGCCTCGGCGCATACTACGGCGGGACGGCGGGCAGCACAAACAGGGCGGACGGCGTTATGCTGACGGCGGGAAAGCCCTTCGGCGAATGCCCCAAGGAAATGGAGGACAACGAAAACGCCACGCTCACCGCCACATCGCGCACGCTGCACACCAAAGCCAGCCACAGCCAGCCCATAAGGGCGGGCGTGTCGGCAAAACTCCACTTGGGCGAACGCTGGGGCGTGGAAACGGGAGTGGAATACAGCTACCTGTCATCGCAGTTCGACTATGACAACGGCAGCACCGCAGTAAGCACCGAAAGGCAGCACCTGCACTACATCGGAATACCCATAAAGGCAAGCTATTCGCTCGTCAAAACAAAAAAACTCAACATATACGCCTCCGCAGGGGGCGCGGTGGAAAAAC
>CAKRMO010000016.1 GCA_934364765.1 uncultured Bacteroidaceae bacterium
ATCAGACATAATTTTTCCTACATAGGACATAGTTTTTCCTACATCAAATGTAGTTTTCGAGGCATTTGGAAAAAGACAACCGTTTTGCTTTTACGGGAATTATATGAACGGCGTATGTTGTTTTTGATTGCATACGGTATATATGTAGGGGCGTATGCAATAGTCCCTACGGAAACGCAATTTATTGACTAACCGCATTTTGTGCATTTACAACCTGCGTGCGCCCTACCCCACCGTTCCTTCCAGCGACACGGAAAGCAGCTTGCGTGCCTCGACGGCAAACTCCATGGGCAGCTTGTCGAGCACATTCTTGGCGTAACCGTTCACTATCAGCCCCGCCGCCGTTTCGGGGTCGATGCCGCGCGAGGCGCAATAGAACATCTGCTCCTCCGAAATCTTGGACGTGGTGGCCTCATGCTCCACAACGGCGGTGTTGTTGTGCACGTCTATATATGGGAATGTGTGTGCGCCGCACGTGGGCGACAGCAAAAGCGAGTCGCACGAACTGTAGTTGCGCGCCTTGCCGGCGTTCCTGCCCACCTTCACGAGACCGCGATATGAGTTCTGGCTCTTGCCCGCCGAAATGCCCTTGCTTATAATGGTGCTGCGCGTGTTTTTGCCAAGGTGAACCATTTTTGTGCCGGTGTCCGCCTCCTGGTGGTTGTTGGTAACCGCCACGCTGTAAAACTCCGCCTGCGAGTTGTCGCCCTTCAATATGCACGAGGGGTATTTCCACGTTATTGCCGAGCCTGTCTCAACTTGTGTCCACGACAGTTTGCTGTTCCTGCCACGCAACGCGCCGCGCTTTGTTACGAGGTTGTAAACTCCGCCCTTGCCCTCGGCGTTGCCGGGATACCAGTTTTGCACTGTGGAGTATTTCACCTCCGCATCGTCGTTCACGATAATCTCCACTATTGCGGCGTGAAGCTGGTTCTCATCGCGCATGGGCGCGGTGCAGCCCTCAAGATAGGAAACATATCCCGCATCGTCGCACACTATCAGCGTGCGCTCGAACTGCCCCGTGTTGCGGGCGTTGATGCGGAAGTATGACGACAGCTCCATAGGGCAGCGCACGCCTTTGGGAATGTAAACAAACGAGCCGTCAGAAAACACCGCGCTGTTGAGCGCGGCATAGAAGTTGTCGCGGTAGGGCACCACGCTGCCCAGATACTGCCTCACAAGGTCGGGATGGTTTTTCACCGCCTCGCCTATGGAGCAGAATATCACGCCGAGCTCGCGCAGTTTGTCCTGAAATGTGGTCTTTACCGAAACGGAGTCCATTATCGCGTCCACCGCCACGCCGCCGAGCGCGAGACGTTCCTCGAGCGGTATTCCCAGTTTGTCGAACGTCTTGACGAGTTCGGGGTCAAGTTCCTTTTTCCGGTCGTGCGTCTTGGGCTGCGCGTAATACGATATTGCCTGATAGTCAATCTGCGGCAGGTTCACGTGTCCCCATGCGGGCTGTTTCAGAGTCTGCCAATAACGCAGGGCTTTCAACCGGAACTCGAGAAGCCATTCAGGTTCTCCCTTGCGCTCCGATATGGTGCGCACAACGTTTTCGTCAAGCCCGGTGGGGATTACGTCTGTCGAAATGTCCGTGGTGAAGCCGTATTCGTATTTCTTGTCGGCCACGCTGCGCACAAAGGCGTTTTTGCCCTCGTTTGCGGCGGGTGTTGCAGATTGGTTTTCAGTTTTTTTCATCGTCAAAATGTTACAATGACAGCACGCGGGGGAAGCACACCCTCCCCGTGTGCCTTGTTTATTGTATGCTGTCGCTGCTTGCGCTAACGGAGTCCTCTGCTGCCGCGTTGTCCTGCTGGTGGCTTTCGCTGTATGCCTTGAAAGCATAGCCGAGACTGTTTTTCACCGGCTCATAGAGGTATGACTCTTCGGCCTTGTCCTGTCCCACAATCCCGAGAAAGCTCATAACGTTGAACACGCAGCTCATGAGTATAAGATATTTCACAACGCTCACAACAGCCCCGAGAATGCTGTTGGGCAGACCTATCTTCATTCCCTTCAACGCCTTTGTGAGCAGGTTTGCCACAAGGCCGAGGAGAATGGGGACAACTATCCACAGCACGAGAAACGCCAGAATGTTGGCAACCGTGGGGGACGCGCCGATGCGCGGCGACAGAAAGCCGCCAAAGCTCGAATAAAGCCCCGCCGCCACAAAGAGCCCCACGACAAAGCCCACCATAGAGATTACCTCCTTAAGGAAGCCCTGCCGCCAGCCTTTGTAGATTGCCCATATAAAGAGCAACAGTATGACAAAGTCTATGAATGGCATATCCGTTACCTGTTATCAGAGGGTTGCCTTAACCTCCACCTGCTTGAACGTCTCTATGATGTCGCCCTCCTTGAGGTCGTTGCAGTTGGCGAGGCTGATGCCGCACTCGAAGTTTGCGCCAACCTCCTTGACATCGTCCTTGAAGCGTTTGAGGGCCGCGATGTTTGCGGTCTGTATTACGATGCCGTCGCGTATGAGGCGCGCCCTGTCGCTGCGGGAAACCTTTCCCTCGCTGACAAACGCGCCGGCAACGAAGCCAACCTTGCTGATGTGGAACACCTGGCGCACCTCTATCGTGGCGGTAACCTCTTCCTTGACCACAGGCTCGAGCATGCCCTCCATTGCGAGCTTCACCTCGCCGATGGCATCGTATATGATGGAATACATACGTATTTCCACGCCCTGCTGGTCGGCCTGTTTCTTGGCAAGCGCACTCGGGCGAACCTGGAAGCCGATGATGATGGCTTGTGAAGCTGCGGCAAGGGAAACGTCGTTTTCGGAAATCTGTCCTACGCTCTTCAAAATTACGTTTACCTTTATCTTTTCGGTTGAAAGCTTTTCGAGAGAGTCGCTCAAAGCCTCCACCGAGCCGTCAACATCCCCCTTGACCACAATGTTGAGCTCCTTCGTTCCGCCGCGAGCAATCCTGCGGCCGATTTCGTCAAGCGAAAGCACGGAATGCGCCCTCTGCGCCTGTTCGCGCTGCAACTGCTCGCGTTTTGTGGCAATCTCGCGCGCTTCCTGCTCGGTTTCCATCACGTGGAAAGCGTCGCCCGCCTGGGGCGCACCGTTAAGTCCGAGAACTGTGGCGGCACCCGAAGGGCCTACTTTCTCGATGCGCTGGTCGCGCTCGTTGAAAAGGGCCTTGACACGTCCGTAGTTTGTTCCGGCAAGCATCACATCGCCAATCTTGAGTGTGCCGTTGCTCACAAGCACCGTGGCAACATAGCCGCGCCCACGGTCGAGTGAGGATTCTATGATTGTGCCGGTGGCCTTGCGGTTGGGGTTTGCCTTCAAATCGAGCATATCAGCCTCAAGAAGCACCTTGTCGAGAAGTTCTTTCACGCCAAGCCCCTGTTTCGCCGAAATGTCCTGGCTCTGGTACTTGCCGCCCCACTCCTCCACGAGGTAGTTCATGTTGGCAAGCCCCTCCTTTATTTTGTCGGGGTTTGCACCCGGCTTGTCTATCTTGTTTATTGCAAAGACCATTGGCACGTTTGCCGCCATTGCGTGGCTTATCGCCTCCTTAGTCTGCGGCATTATGCCGTCATCGGCTGCAATTATTATTATGGCGACATCTGTAACCTGCGCACCGCGTGCACGCATTGCGGTGAACGCCTCGTGTCCCGGGGTGTCGAGGAACGTGATGTGTCTTCCGTTCTCCAGTGTTACGTTATACGCGCCGATGTGCTGGGTTATGCCTCCGGCCTCGCCCGCAATCACGTTAGACTTGCGTATGTAGTCAAGCAGCGAGGTTTTGCCGTGGTCAACGTGTCCCATTACGGTAACAATCGGCGCACGCGGCTCAAGATCCTCCTCGTTGTCGGCTTCCTCAGCCACGGCCTCGGTAACATCGGCACTCACATACTCGGTCTTGAACCCGAACTCCTCCGCCACAAGGTCTATGGTTTCGGCGTCAAGACGCTGGTTGATGCTCACCATTATGCCTATGCTCATGCAGGTGGCTATGACCTGCGTAACAGGCACGTTCATCATTGCCGCCAGTTCGTTTGCGGTAACAAATTCGGTGAGCTTGAGTATCTTGCTTTCCTTTGCCTCCTGCGACGCAGCCATTTCGGCTATTTCGCGGGCGTTTTCGCGCTTTTCGCGGCGGTATTTCGCGCCCTTGCTGCCGCGGCTCTTGTTGGTGAGGCGGGCAAGGGTTTCGCGAACCTGCTTTGCAACATCCTCGTCTGAAACGTCGGGCTTCAGCGGCTGCACCTTGTGAGCCTTGCCTTTCTGACGGCGCGGGTCGTTGTTGCGGTTGTTGTTATTGTTGTTGCGGTTGCGGTTGTCATTGCCGCCGTTGTTGCCGCCGTTGTTGCCGCCGTTGTTGCCGCCAATTTGCTGCCCCACGGCGTTAACGTCAACGCGCTCCTGTCCTATGCGGTTGCGCTTGTGCCGCTGTCCGCCCTGGGCGTTTTTCTCCTCGCGCTCGCGCTTCTTCTCCTCCTTAGTCTTTTTCTTGGGACGGGTGTTGGGGTTTATGGTCGAAAGGTCTATTGTTCCGAGCACTTTCGGCTTTGCAAGCTCCACGGTGGAGTGCAAATGGAAAATGCCGTCATCCTCAACCTTGCCTATTGCGTCGGTCTTCTTCTGGATTTCCTTTTGTTTCTGATCTGCGTTGTCCTTTTTCGTTTCTGCGTTTGCCGCAGGTTTCGTCTCTTTCGCCGGTTCTGCCTTTGCCGGCTCGGGGTTCTTCACAGGCGCGGCGGGTTTCTCCGCCGGCTTGGGCTGCCCAGCCTTTGCTTCCGGCTTCTTTGCCTGTTCCTGTTTCGGGCCGGCATCCTCTTTCTTTGCCTCCGCCTTTACAGGCTGGGGCTTCGCTTCCGCCTTGGGAGCGGGGGCAACCGGCTGCTTTTTAGCTTCAGCCTCGGACTTGGGCGTTTCCTTTGCCTGGGGTTTCGGCGCGGGGTTTTCGAGGTCGATTTTGCCTACGGTTTTTAGTCCGGGGCGCATTTCCTTGGGGATTTCGGTCTTTATCACCTGCGGTTTCGGCGCGGCGGCCTTCTTCTCCTTGGCGTTCTTTCCTTTTGCGCTCTGCAGCAGCTTGTCCGCCTCTGTACGCAACTCCCTGTCCGCCCCGAATTTCTTTTTCAGCATGTCATACTGCTCGTCGCTTATTTTCTCGTTCGGGGTAGCGTTTACCTCAAAGCCTTTTTCGCGCAGGAAATCGACTATCGTGTCGATTCCCACGTTGAGTTCTCTTATAACCTTATTTAGTCTTATGTTCATAAACTGCTTATTCGTCCTCAAATTCTGCTTTCAATATACGCAACACATCGTCAACCGTGGACTCCTCCAAGTCGGCCTTTTCGATGAGCATTTCACGCGGGGCGTTGAGCACAGCCTTTGCCGTGTCGAGCCCGATAGACTTTATGGCGTCGATAACCCATTGGTCAATCACGTCTGAGAACTCGTCAAGATAAACATCCTCCTCGGGTGTGGTGCTAACCTCGCGGTAAACGTCGATTGTGTAGCCCGTGAGCATGGACGCCAGCTTTATGTTCATGCCGCTGCGCCCTATCGCGAGCGAAACCTCCTCGGGCTTCAGGAACACCTCTGCCTTATGCTCCTCCTCGTTCAGCTTGATGTTTGATATTTTTGCGGGGGCGAGCGCACGCTGCACGAAAAGCTGCTCGTTGGGCGTGTAGTTTATCACGTCGATGTTCTCTCCGCGAAGCTCCCTCACCACTCCGTGTATGCGGCTTCCCCTCACGCCCACGCAGGCTCCCACCGGGTCTATTCTCTCGTCATAGCTCTCAACGGCTATCTTTGCCCTTTCGCCGGGTATGCGCGCGGCCTTCTTTATGGTGATCAGGCCGTCGGCTATCTCGGGAACCTCGCCCTCGAGCAGGCGTATCAGGAACTCAGGCGCCGTGCGGCTGAGGTAAATCTTGGGGTTGTTGTTGGGGTTCTCCACACGGTTCACAACAGCCCTCACCGTGTCGCCCTTGCGGAAGAAGTCGCGGGGTATCTGCTCGCCCTTGGGCAGGAACATCTCGTTGCCCTCGTCGTCAACCACGAGCATCTCGTTTTTCCATACCTGATAGACCTCGCCGCTCACAATCTCGCCCACGCGGTCCTTGTATTTGTTGTAGAGCGAGTCGTGCTCAAGCTCAAGCACCTTGCTCGACAAAGTCTGGCGCAGCGTCAGGATGGCGCGCCGCCCGAACTTCGCGAAGTTTATAGGCTCGCTCACCTCCTCGCCCACCTCATAGTCGGCATCAATCTTGTGGGCTTCGCTCAGCGAAATCTCCTTGTTTGGGTCGGCAACGTCATCATCGCCCACAACTATGCGGTTGCGGTAGATTTCAAGGTCGCCCTTGTCGGGGTTCACAATAACGTCGAAGTTCTCGTCGCTTCCGAACATCTTTGCCAGCACGCTGCGGAAGCTCTCCTCGAGAACCCCCACAAGGGTGGTGCGTCCGATTTTCTTGTTGTCCTGAAAATCGGAAAAGATGTCAATCATGCTTTCTGTTACGTCTTTCTTGCGTGGCATTTTATATTCTGTTTTTTATTGTCAATAGGGTAAAGGGCTTGCGCCCCGTGTCAAGGCCGCCGTCCGCCGCGTGTTGCGCGGCGGTGCGTCATTTGAAGTCGATCACAGCCTGACAGGTGTCAATCTCCGAAAAGCCGAGAGTTCTGTCCTCGTCCGCCATTTTGGCGCGCTTCGCGCCCTCGGGCTTGAACTTCACCTTCATGGTGAGGGTTATGCCGTTTTCGTCAACGGCCTTCAGCACGCCCTTGAGCTTCTCGCGGCTTGTGGTGTGAACTTCCACGGCATCGCCCACATGGTTCTCATACTGGCGGTGAACCTTGAACGGCTGGCCGATTCCCGCGCTGCCCACTTCGAGTTCGTAGTCCTCGTCGTTGCGGTCGAGCTTCCCCTCGATAAAGCGGCTAAGCTCCACGCAGTCGTCAATCCACACGCCGTCCTTGTGGTCTATCTCCACCACAATGCGGTCGTCATCGCTGACCGTAAGGTCGGTAAGGAAGTACTCCTTCCCCTCCAGCCATTCGCCAACTATGCTCTCAACTTTCTTTTTGTCTATCATTGCTTCAGACCTCTTGGATTATAACAACGAGTGAGGAACTTTTGCAAGCCCCTCACTCCTGAACGTGTGCAAAATTATACTTTTTCCGCGTAATGAGCAAAGGCTTTCCCATTTTTTTTGCCTAAAGCCCAAACATTTATTGCCTTATGCCCGCAGGCCATGCCGTTTCCGCACCCGCGCCTCGGAAAACCCGCACAAACCGCAGCCATTCCAATATCGCGCCACGGCAATATTCTCCGCAAAGCCGCAAACACCGCCCAAATCGCACAAAGCATTGATTTTCAAAGAAATAACCGCGCAAAAGACACCCGGTATAACGATTTGTTTTTCAGGGACTTGAAAACGTCAAAAAAAGGTCTGACGTAGTTTTAATTATGTCTGATATAATTTTTCCTACGTCCTATGTCGTTTTTCCCACATCAAATGTATTTTTCGGGATGTTTGGGGAATGACGGGCGGTTACGGTTTTGCGATAATCGTAGGGGCGTATGGCATACGCCCTGCACGCCATCGCATGAACCGCATCCCGCAAGCTCCACATGATGTATGAAGTCCCTCGTCAAGTTTGTAACGCGCCCTTACAAATTCGGGAACAGCCCCAGCTGTTCGGGGAACATATTGTGCGGCGTTCCTGTGAATATCCTTATCACGGTGAACTCCGGCAAATCCGAGAGTGCCTTTATGTCGGTGGACTTCACCTTTTCAACCTTGTAGATATACGTAGGGTTGACCTTATACAAATCCTCGTGTTCCATTATGAAGAACTTGTTTATCATGTAAACCACCCTGCCCTTCACATCAGGGCAGAATCTTTTACGCACCTGGTCAAGGGTGCGCAGATCTCCTCTTGAATGGACATCCGTCGTCTCGTAATTCGTGAACTGCGTGCAGCGGAAGCCCTTTATGGAAACATAGTTCTGCTCCGTGTCCCTGGGATCCTTTTCAACCACAACCGAATCGTTTTCCGTCCCGACACCCCTTATCGTAAGCGGGTACTTGATATCTTTTTCTTTCAGCCACCCCGTATATACGCCTATGGAGTTTTTCACAAAAATCCCGTCAACTATAAAGCCCCTGTTCCAGCTGTTCCACTGGTAGTCCGTCATATACTCAAACTCCTCGCCCGGATCGTGCACAGCCCGGTACTGCGCACTTGCATACGAGGCAAACGCCAAGGCGCACGCGAGCAACACTTTTCCTGTCTTTTCCATAATCATGTTTTTACCAATATTTGTCCAAGCCAAAGCCGTTTGGGCCTTCCGCCCAATTGTTGCGGTCGGTCTTGGTGAATATACGCAATATCCAGAAAGGCTTGCGGTCCTTGAGGACATCGATGTCCTGCGAATTTATCAGCTCGATATGATTTATGAATGTCTCGTCAACCTTGTACAGGTCCGCATAAACCATTATGAAATGCTTGTTTATCATATACAGCACATCCCCCTCCAACTTTGGGTAGTACTTGCGTTTCACTTCATCAAGGGAAATCAAGTGGTAGTTCTCCTTTGTGTACCTGTAAACATCCACTCCGCCGCTGCATTTCATCTTTCCGAACATTATGTAACCCTTTTTGACCTCCTCCATATCCGGGGTTTTAACATACACGGAGTCGCCGTTGTTCCCCACGCCTTTCACCCACATCGGAAACCTCACCGGAGTGTCGGTTGTGTCCGGGTCCACAAGATAGCGGCGGTCCAAGCCTATCGTGCTCTTGACCATAATGCCGTCCACCACATCAACATTCTTTGAAGAAGGAGTAAGACGGTTAAAGGTATAAGTCCAGTTTGTATCCCACGAGTCGTTTGGGTCCTGGTAAATTTCGAAAAAGTTCTTTATTATCTGTGCATTGACAGGTGATGCCCCTGAAAGACAAAAAGCACAAGCGGCGGCAAAACCGTATATCCAGTTCATTTTTTCTTCTTTTCAAGTACTTCTTCTTTCACCCCTGTCATCTTGCCGGCATAAAGCACGTCCGAAGGGATACAACTTTTATATTCCCCATTCGTGGGGTCATAGTAATGATATTCTCCCGATGCCGATATGTATTGCAGTATAACCGCATGTTTGTTGGCAGAGAAAGATGGCGGCAGACAACCATTGCTGTCTCTCGTTTGGATTACCCCCATTACATAGCCGCTTATTCCCGGCTCCATCAGCTTTTTCACCTCATTTTCTTCTCGCTTCCATCCACCTCCCTCTGTGGTAAAATAGTTCTCTATATAATTGTATGCTACAGGGTTAGGAACATATGCAAGCCCGCTTGGTATTCCGACGTTAGGCCCATGATCTTTTTCTTCTTGACATTTAGTTCCTTTCCACTTTTCATCTTCATAAATGGAATTATACATACTGCCGTCATAGTAGTCGTCTGCAAATTTTTCAGGAGAACATTTCCATCCGAATTTTTTCGCCGCATACGCCAAACAGTTGTAGAAGCACGCTTCGTCGCTTCCATAGATAGGTTCTTTCACCCTTTTCTCTGATTCATCGTTGTCCTGTTCTGTTTGCAGAAGTTGCGGTTCATTGATGTTCCCCACATTCAATTTCTTCAGTTCTTTCATTTTTCTATTGTTTTAGTTATACATATTGTCAGATTTCAAAAGCATCCGGGCATAAAGCAAGCATACAGGCAACACCCGCCAAGCCGTTCACCAAACTCAAGTTTTCACACAGGTACGTTTTCTTTACCTTTGAGATGAATTTCGTGTAGTATTTTTGGACGATTCGCTTGCGCGTCTTTTCTATCAAGCCGTATTTCATGTGTCCTCTGCTTATATATTTTGCCGCCTGATACAACACGAACGCACTCAAAAACCATCCTTCGTTCACATTCTCAATTCTGTCGTCTATTTCCTTTTCTATTTGGTCGAAGTCCACTGAATACACCAGAATGTCTATCTGCCTTTCTATCTCTTTGCTTGAAAGAATTTCGTTCAAATACGCCATTGACGTTGCAAGCATAAGCTTGTTTACATTGTAATCTCTATCCCCCAGCCATAGAACCGGGTGTTTTCTTTTCCGCTGGCTATATAGGATTCCCTGTTTGCCATATAAGCCCCTCCCACAGGGTTGGGCGGGTACAGCTTGTTCATGAACTGCTTGTGCTGCAGCAGAAAGTCAACGCTTCGGTTTTCAAGATACATCTCCCTAATCTCCTCGGAAGTGTCCAAAAAGTCATGTTCGTACGGATATGAGAAATCCGCCCCCTCCCTTAACAAACCGACAGCCTTTTCCACCTGTTGTGCAGGAACAATCACATCTATGTCCCATACGGAAACATAGCGTTCCGTGGCGAAACCAAGCATTTTGTTTATGTACATGGTTCTGTGCAGCACAGGGTCTTTGTCTTCCACAAAATCATACTGTACGCTTTTGGGCATCAATTTATGGAAAATCCCGGAGTTTCTGCTTCCGACTTCCAGGAAATGTATTTTGGTGTCAAACTCGGAAGACAGATATTCCGTTACCGCCAGTGCATTCTCCAGCCTGACAAAGGAATCGAACTTTGCCAAAAGCAAAAAAGCGGTGTCTTTTAGATTTATCATAACATAAAGGTTTTGCGCCCACTTACGAAGGACTTTCCATATACGTATTCATGGCAGACTATCGGTGTGGTTTAATTGCCGCCTGTCCGCATCGGCGGCATTACTGCGCAAATATATACATTCCGTTTCAATAATCCGCAACAAAACCACCTCTTTTTACGGAAATTTTTTATGGCGCATTTTATTGCATTTTTAAGGGGTTGATAATGTCAAAAACTTAACCCCACAAAAACTTATGCAAACTTAGCAGAACTGACAAAGCATGATTTTTCTCCGTCAAAGGGAGCTGCGTCTGCCCGAAAGCGCAAACCCTGCGCAAGCCGCTGGTTCACAGCGAATTGTCCTTAATTTGACAGAACCGTGTAAGTTATTGTCTCTTAATTAATTGCAACGGCGAAAATTATGTCTGATGTAGTTTGAATTATGTCTGATATAATTTTTTCTACATTGGACACAGTTTTTCCTACGTCAAATGTATTTTTCGGGGAGTTTGGGAAAGGGCGGACGATTATGGTTTTGCGCCATTTGTAGGAGCGTATTGCATACGCCCTGTACGCCACCGCATGAACTGCACGGCAAACCATCGCCGCCACATTGCAAATCCGCGCAATTCGGGCGTATGCAATACACCCCCACGGCGGTGCAAATGATTGGTTATTCCCCTTTGGCGGCATATTGCCTTGGCGGGGCGTGGGGATAGTAGGGAATAAATGGCTATCTTTGCATACTGAAACAGGAATTGCCCCTGCATGGGCTTTAACAAACACAGATACAGTATGCTGAAGATAACAAATCTCCATGCCCGCGTGGCAGACAAGGAAATATTAAAGGGAGTGGACCTGATCATAAACGACGGCGAGGTGCACGCCCTCATGGGGCCGAACGGCTGCGGCAAGTCAACGCTAAGCAATGTGCTCGCCGGAAACCCCGCATACGAGGTTACGGACGGCTCGGTGGAGTTC
>CAKRMO010000017.1 GCA_934364765.1 uncultured Bacteroidaceae bacterium
TTCGGGGTGTTTCGGCCAAGGTGTCGATTTTGTGTTTGGCGGGAACTGGATGGGCGTAGGGCCTACGCCCTGTAGGCCACCGCACAAACCACACCGCCGCCAAGGCAAAAAAAGCGGGTCATGCCCGGCGGAAACCGCCATGGCATGACCCGTTATCCGGAATACAGTTATTCTATCAGCGAACCACCTTTTCGGTTTTTCCGCTTTCGTAAACTATTATATAGGTCTCACCGTGCCTTGTGGCATTGACCTTGCGTCCGAGCGTGTCGTAAACGGCCTTAACCTTGTCGTTTGCGTCAGCCTTAGCATTTTCAATGCCCGTTACCGCCGCACCGGACATGGTGAACGTATAAACTTTGGAAGTCTTGAGGTCGTTGGAGGTTACTTTCACGCTAACGACAATGTCCTTGTCAACCTCGGCGAGCGTCTTTTCCACTTTCGCGCCCTTTCCGTCTGCCACAACCTTAACATCGTCGGCAGTAACGCCGGCAAGTCCGTTGACGGTGTATTCGGTTACGCCGTCCTCCAGATTAACCTCTACGTCCTTCACTTTTGCGGAAGCCAGCGAGGCGTTGTAAACAAGCTGCGCATCGTCAATGTATATGGTGTCATTCACAGTTCCCTTGCCCGCATCGGCGTTTGTGGATATGGTAACGAGTATCGCCTTGCCGTTCACGGTGTCGTTTACATATTCAAAGGGAATTGCTATGCGCTGCCATGCAAAGCCTTTGCTTTCTATTTTCGCGTTCTTTGCCTTTGCAAGCACGTTGTTGTAAACCTTGCCCTTTTCCTGCGGGTCCTGATAGTATGTGCCGTTTGTTATTGCCGCGCTGATTGTGGCATACGGATAATCCTTCTGCTCCTCGCCTTGTTTGAACTTCACCCAAATTGCAATGGAGTCGGGGCGTCCGTTCATCACAGCGTAGAAAGGATCGCCGTTGCCGTCCTTGTCCTTGACGCTCATGTTGAGGTGGGCGTGGTTATTTGTGCTGCCGGGGTCCATGTCTCCGGCGTTCATGCGCCCTGTGGTAACTGTTCCGTTTGCTATTATTCCCGAAGCCGACGTGGAGGTTACAAGCAAGCTGCTGCTGCCCGCCGAACCGGGGCGTGTGATGCCGGACTTGCAGGTAAAGGGGTGCGCCGCCGTTTGATTTGCCATTGACGCAAGAGAGCCTGTTGACGTGGCGAACGAATGCCATGAGGTTGCCTCATAGACATCCACATTCTTTGCCGTGAACAGTCCGCCCATCTTCACCGTGTACTTATGGAAGTTCTCAAATCCCGAATTTGGAATCTGATAGCCGCCGTTGCCGAAAGTAACCTTTATTATCTGCTGCATCATAGCCAAGTTTATGTCTATTACGGCATAAAGCGCACTGCCGCGCTTTTCTGCAACAAGCTCCACAGGCACGCTGCCAAGGTTCGGGCCAAGCCATAAGGCGACATTCGGGTCATCTCCCTTCTTTATCTTCACGCTCTGCTTTGTTGTGAGCGTAAGCAAGCCGTTTTTCCCGGCAACGGTGTCAATGCCGCTAAGCTCTATAGTCCCCACGCCCAAGGAACTTCCCCCGGCCTGAAGAACGAAGTTCTTGAGGCTGAACACGTATTCGCCGTTTGCGTCCTTGTTAAGGCTTATGGTGGCCTTCTGCTCCGATGCCGCACCGTTCACATCCACGGTGAGCACGTCGGTGAAGTCTTCGGCCGAAACAGTGATTGCGCCCATGGCGAGCGCGAGAATAGTAAAGATTTTTTTCATAAAGTCCTTTCTCTTATTTTATTTGAGTTTGTAAATTATCCCTATTGTCCCGAAAATCGGGTAAAGCGTCTGCTCTATTGTCTTGAAGCTGCTCTTGTGTATTCCGTTCAAGCCCCAGCTGATGTCGGCGTAAACGCCCGTCTTCTTGTGGAAATACCAGTCTGCGCCAACGTCCACGCCCCACTGGAAGCGGCGCATATCGTCCGAAAAGTCGTAATGCCCGCGCGTGTCGGGTTCGTCGCCGATTATCACCTTTGCACCCGTGGGGTCGCCCACACGCAGGTAGCCGTTGTGGGCGTCGCCGTTGAACGTGCGCGAATGCACGTAAGAGAAATACGGGCCTGCCTTAAGCGTAACCTTTCCTGCGGAATACGTGGCCATGAGCGGCACGGTGAACATCCATTCGGCGACATTTGTCTTCACGTCGCCGGTGAAGCGTCCTTCGAGAGCCTGGCCGCCGCGCACAATCTTCATGTGGTAGTTCTTCACCTGCGCGTCCTCGTTCATGCCCTTGTTCTCAAAATGCACGCCAACGAGCGCACCCCAGCGGTCGTCAAGTTTGCGGCGTGCGTCAATCCCGAGCTGAAGGTTGTTTGTGAGCGTGAATTTGTTGAGCTTGCGGATAGAGGCGGGCATATCCAGCGGGGCTGTGCCGCCAATGGAATAACCCACCCTTAGGTTGTAGGCAAGGTCTTCGAATATCTTTTTTGCAGGAGCGACAGCAAACGCCGAGGCCGCAAGGACTGTAAGTATTATTGTCTTCTTCATAGGGTTCATAGTTAGTTCTCTTTGGTGCTGATCACTCTCACTTTGTCTATGCACAGCGTGCTGCCTATCGCGCCGCAGAACAAATCGCCGTCCTTGCTTGACGAGAACACGAGGGCGAGGTTGTAGCCACGGTTTTCAAGAAGCTCCATGTCAACGTCTGCGGAGTATCTGAACACCACCTCAAACGGTGTCCACTCGTCTGTGGGGGCTACGTATTCCATCTCGGCAAGCGCGACAATCTGCCCGCTTGTCTTCACGTTGTCGCCGTAAAGGGTTATCAGCTTGCCCTCGGCATCGTGGTTGCGGTACAGCACAGCGTAAACCGCCGCGCTGTCGGTAATGTTCTTGAGAATATTCCCCTTGCGGTCCTGATAGTTCTTGCCGGGGGCGTATTTGTAGTAGCCTGTAAACTTCACGGGCTTGCTGTCATACACAATGCCGAAGTTTGTGGCCTTCATGGGGCTTATAAGCGCGGAGTCGAGCACGAAAGTGCCGAGGAAGAGATTTCCCGCCGCAAGCCTTTTGTTGGTCCACACGCCAAAAGGCCCGGTGCTGCGGGTGGTGAGCTGCACGGCGCTGCCGTCAAAGCCGCCGGCAACGGGAACTGTGGGGTATTCCCCGGGCTTGGCCTTGTCCATGCTTAACATGAACCCCGCATTGCCCGAAGCCCAGTCGCTTTTCAGCGTGCCGTCGTCGCCAACCCTCTGCCACACATAGTAGTTCCCGCCCGCGTTGAGGGAGTAGTGCTCAAAGTCAAGGAACGTGGTGTCGCTCACGGTTTTCACAACGTGCTTGAAGTGCACCGTGTAGGTTCTTTTCCAGGCCTTGTTCTCCGAGGTTACGGTATATGTTACCCCGCCGTTTGCGAAATTCTGCACCGAGCCGCTTGCGGGACTGATTGTCGCGCCGGGCGTAAGCGCAAATTCGGGGGCGAGGGCGCTGATGTCGGTGTTTCTCCTTACGTTGAAGGTTATCACGCTGTCGGTGGAAATTACACTGACAAGCGTGTCGGAACTGTTGAAAAACATATCCCCGGGATTGTCTGCGTGTATGTAGGCCTTGGTTATGTCGCACTCGGCGTTGGGGGCTTCGTCCTTGAAGCACGAAGACAGCAGCGAGACGCACAGAATGCCCGCAGCCGCTATTCTCAAGAAGATATGTTTCATGTTATTGGCACTGTTATTGGCTGGCAAAATTACTCCAAATTGTTTGAACTACAAAGAGTTTGTGAGCCAAATTAACTTTTTGGCTTTCCACGAGCCGCAATTCTCCCCAAATGCGCCGCCTTGCGAAATTCGCGGTTTCGCGCTCTGCGCAAAAGCAAGGCCCGGTGCAGGAAAATCCGCGCCGGGCCTTGCCAAACTGTATAAAACTATGTGCCTGCCGTTACTGAAGCGGGTATTTCTCAAAGGCGTAGAGCACGGTTGAAAGATACCTTTCGCCTGTGTCGGGGAACACCGCCACAATGCGCTTCCCCGCATTCTCCGGCTTTTTGGCGAGTTCTATCGCAGCCCATGCGGCGGCCCCGGAGGATATGCCCACGAGCAGCCCCTCCTTAAGGGCCAGCCCGCGCCCTGTCCTTATTGCGTCATCGTCCTTCACGCGCACCACTCCGTTGATTACGTCCCTCACGAAGTTGCCCGGCACAAAGTTTGCGCCTATTCCCTGAATCTTGTGCGGTCCGGGCTTGCCTCCCGAAAGCACAGGCGAGCTGTCGGGTTCCACGGCGTAAGCCTCTATGGCGGGGTTGTGCTTTTTCAAGCCTGCGGCGATGCCGCTTATTGTGCCGCCGGTCCCCACGCCGCCGACAACTATATCAACTTTTCCGTCCGTGTCTTTCCATATCTCCTCCGCCGTGGTCTTTTCGTGTATGGCGCGGTTGGCGGGGTTGTCAAACTGCTGCAATATCACGGAGCCGGGAATTTGCCTGTGCAGCTCCTCGGCCTTTTCCACAGCCCCTTTCATTCCCGCCGCGCCCGGCGTGAGCACAAGCTGCGCCCCGCGCGCCCTCAGCAGGCTTTTGCGTTCCTCGCTCATCGACTCCGGCATCGTCAGGATGGCCTTGTAGCCCTTCACAACCGCCACCCAGGCTATCCCCACGCCGGTGTTTCCGCTCGTAGGCTCGATTATCGTGGCCCCGGGCTTGAGCTTGCCGCTTTTTTCGGCGTCCTCTATCATTGCGAGCGCAATGCGGTCTTTAACGCTTCCGCCGGGATTGAAATATTCCAACTTTGCCACAACTTCAGCCCTCACCTCGGGGGACTTTGTCAGTTCGTTAATGCGGACAAGAGGCGTACCGCCAATAAGCTCCGTGAGCTTCTGATGAATGTTAGCCATAATCTTGAAGTTTTAAGTGTTTGTTTGTCTTCTCTGATTCATCTGCAAAGATAGGGGCTTTGCTGTTTCCCGGCGTTGCAGTTTTTGCTGCATTTGCCTTTCCGCACCGGCTTTTTCAGAAACTTTTTCGGCAAAACGCGCCAACCGCAAGTTTTTGTAAGATTTGGCGGCTTTTTGCAAGTAAAAACGCCCTGGCCCGGGGCGGTAAGCGAGAGGAAATCCGGCTGTCCCGCATCTTTTGCGGCACATATACGGCGGCACAGCCGCCTTGCTGCCGAAGAAAATGCAAATACCGCCAAAAATCGCGTAGCACATTGACTTTCACAAGGATATAGACATAAAGCATATCTGTTGTAACGTTTTGTTTTTCAAATGTTTGCAATAGCGAAAAAAAGGTCTGATGTAGTTTGGATTATGTCTGATATAATTTTTTCTATGTCCTATGTAGTTTTTCCTACATCCTATGTAGTTTTTCGGCGTATTTGGAAAAAGGGAGCGGTATTGGTTCAGCAATAATTGCAGGGGCTAATGGCATTCGCCTCGTATGACGTCGCATGATACGCATTGGCAAACACCGCCGCCACAAACCAAAATCGGCTTCCACGCTTCTGTCGCGCTCAAAAAAAATGTTCCCCACGGGCATTGAAAAGCCCGTGGGGAACGTCCAAAACGATGTGTTGATGTATTAGTTTATCACAACCTTCTCGCTCTTGCCGCCGTTCGCCGCATTTATGCGGATATACACGCCCGGCATTGAAGGCTTGTTCTTCAGTTTCACACCGTCAACGGTGTACCAGCTTTCCTTGGACACCGCGCCTGAAACGCCGCTGATGCCGGTTACGATTGAGTTGCCGTCAAACGCCACCTCAAACGGTGTGCCTCTGTTGCCCTCCACGCCGTCGTCCTCATAGCGCAGCGTTACTTCGGCCTTAATCACCTCGCCGCCGTAAGGCAGGTAGAACGACAGGGGTTCGCCAGCGTCTCCCGGCACGGTGAGGAACACTATGCCGTCCTTGTCGGTGTAGCTGTGGGTGCGGCATTCGCCGTCAGCAAACACTCCCGTCTCGGCATCCGCCACAGGTATGCCGTCGTATGTAACGCGGGCCACTATGGTCATGTTGCCGGGATATTTGCTGTCGTCAACGGGACGGAATATCGCGGCGGGGCGGCTGCTTTCGCGCTCTCTCGACAACACAGGCTGAGCGGCGTTTGACGGATAGCGGAACGAGCGGCTGGCGGCAGCCTTGCTGAGGTACATATAGCCCTGTCCCGGCACAAGCGCCTCAAGCGAGCCGCTCCATTCGTAGCCGTCATACATAGCGAAGCCCTGCTTGCCCTTGACTATGTCGCCGTCTTCGGGACTGAGCGCCGCAAAGGCGTCTGCCACGCCGACGGGCGCCGAGCCGTTATAGCCTATCCAGTTCCAGCCCGGGCGCACGCTTATTGTCTTTTCGGCAGTGCCGGGACGCGAGCCGCGAATTGTGAGCTGCGCCGGCGACACCATGAGAATCTTGTACATCTCGCGGTTGTTCATCACAATGTCCCCGCCGTCCCATACGCCGTTATAGCGCATAATCGACGAAGTTTTGCTCTTTACAAGGCTGGTTGCACCGGCGGCAGCGTCCATAACCGCCGTGGCGTTCATGTCGTCGGCCTGCACAGACAGCGAAGTCCAGTTCCAGCCGCCGTTAAGTTGCAGCGTCTGCTCCATGCGGTCGAGGGCGTTGAGGTTTACCGGCTTTGTGAACGAGCCTGCAACCGCCCCCGCCGTGAACGAAACACTCCGGCTTGGCTGCACGGCGGGCCACGTTGTGCCTGTAGAGGCTTCGTAAAGGCGGAATTCCACCTGCTTGCCCTTGTCGGCGGCGTTGCCGGCAATGTCGAGCAGCACGAAATATTCGTCATAGCGTTTGCTGTAGGTCGGTTTCGCCACCCCGCGGCATTCGCCGTCGATGAACGCGGCAACGATGTCGTCAGTGTCGTTCGACGGAATGCCGTGAACAGACACCGTACCCACAAGGTTCATTGTGTTGCTGAACCTTCCCGCGTCCACCGTCCATTCCGGCACATCGCCGACAACAGTAACACTAAGCGGGAGCGGGGTGGCAATTCCGTCCGCATTTACAAGGTATATCGTCTCGGAATGCTTGCCTATGGGGCATGACTTGCCCACCGTGAAACTTACCGCCGTTGACGACAGGGGGTCGGTTGTGCCGGACGGGTTCGCTATCTTGAGCCATTGGGGAACGCCGCTTATTGTCCATTCCTGCTGCGTGCCGCCCTTGTTGGCTATGGTGGCTTTGAAGGTTGTCTCCCCGCCCGCCTTTTGGGTTATGGTCGCATTTTCAATATCCCATGAGAGGCTGTTGCGGTTTACGTAAGCCGACCAGCATACCGGTTCGCAGGTGTTGCCGTTCACATCGCGCACGCGCTTCACCTTGAAATTGAGCGTGCATCCCTCAATTGCCGCCGGGTCTTCGTTGATGTTGATTACCACCTTTTCGCTGCTTGCCGTAAAGCTGAACGCCACGTTTGTCTCCACAGGTTTTGTCTGGAGCGCAGGGGCGTTGTCTGTGAATGTCAGGGCCGCGCCGCCATACGTGGCTTTGCGTCCCATTTGTTTCGGCATGACGCAGGTGTCCGTGGGGGTTGTGGCAATTTGCCCGCCCGTGTCGAGCGTCTTTGTCTCAAACGGGAAGTATGCGGCAAGCCCCGCCTCGTTTCCTGTACGCCGCAACTTGCGGTTGCGTGCAATGGTTGAGGCATCACGCGTTGCGTTCCAAAGCCCTATTTCGTCAACCTGCCCCTTCAGCCTGCGGTCGTATGAATACGGCTGAGCCTTTTCGGCATCTGTTTGCCGGCGTGCGCCCACCAAAACGGAATCTGCGTTCAGGCTGCCCACATTGCGTGCCGGGACGGCGAGCGTGCGAACCCCGTCAACATACACCGCCGCGTTGCCGGAACGCAGGATGTTCATTGCCACATGATGCCAGCCGTTATCGGTCAGCGGCTGTGCTCCGGCATCGTATGTGCTGCCTTTTGTGGTCAGCTTCAGCAAGCCTTCATGGTCTGTCCACAGCTCCAAATCGCCGAATTGCAGCAATTGCGCCTCGTTCTCCTGCTTGCCGGCGCGAACCCAAAGCTCCACAGCCTGATTGTCCTCTTGTGTGGCGGCAAGGTCGCCAGCAAGGAACGCAAGATGAGCCGAGCCGTCAAGTTCCACAGCCTTGTTCTCGTTGTTTATGTACCATGAGTCGCCGTTTGTCGTAAGGTGGCGGTTCTGTGCATAGTCGGTTACGGTTCGTCCGCCGCCCTCGTTCATCTTCCAATAGCCCATGAGGTTCGCGGTTGACGGCTTCTTGGTCCTTTGCCTCTCGCGCTGCGCCTCTGCGTTGTCGTGCGCCACGTCCCACAAGGTCAGTTCGTGCATTGCGCCGGTCATGTTCTCGCCGATTGTGAGCGTGCCGGTTCCCTTGTATGCCTTTGTTGCGGCATTCTGCAAAAGCGTTGTCGTGGTTGCGCCGCCCGACACGGTGGCGTTGACAGTTCCGCCCTCGCCTGTGGCGGCATAGCTTACTGTAAGGTAAGCCCAAGTGTCTCGCGGAACGGATTGCAGCGAGGTGCAGGTGTCGCCTCCCACTGAAACTTTAAGGTGCATTTCCTCGTCAAGGGCAAGGGTGAACCTTTCCGTGCCGCTTCCGTGGCTTAATATAGTTCCCGCGCCGGTTGCAAGCAGCCACATATCGGTCGAGAAGCTCTTGCCGGCAAGCGAGAACGCCGCTTCGGAGGCAGCAGTCGCAGTTTTTCCTTGCATGGCAAGGGCTGTGTTGTGGTCTATTTCCGCGCCGTTGAGAATTGCCGTGATTTCAAAGTTGTCGTCCGGGGCGATTTCGCCCTTCACTATCTCCTCGTTGAACGTGATGCCTATGTCATCGCCTATGCCCAATATGCCGTTTGAAGGCTGAGGCATACCCAAGGGCTTGGGCTTTGCCATATCCTTGGCAATGGCAATTTCGTTGCTCGAGAGCGTTATCTCCTCCCCTCCGTAAGAGCTTACCGACAGCACGCGGAAACGATAGTTGCCATCGCTCAGGCCATGCATATTATAATAATAGGTTACGCTTGCCGCATCGGGCAGAAGCCCGGCAGTCTGGCTCACGTCTTTCTCGTTGGTTACATATTCCTTGACCGTAAGCCAGTTTGTCGCTCCGGGCGAGTATGACTGTATGCGGAACGCCTTCAGTCCGGCATAATTGCGGTCGAACTGGTCGAACGTTATGCCGAGAGTGTCGCTTGTAATCGTGTTAATTACATCCTTGTTGAGGGCCATGCGCACGGCTGACGAGGACGGGGCAAACTCTGCGGAAACAAACACGCTGTCGGCAATCACGTCCCATGTGCTTGTGCAGTCGTATTGCGATTGCGACGCGAGCACAATTGCAAGGCTGTCGTATTTGAGCACGCTTTGGTTGGTCTGCTCAAGCTGGAGAGTCTTGACAACAGTCTCGGTTGCGGGAATCTTTATGAGCCTTCCCTCCTCGGTCAGCACCTTGCCGTCTATGGAGATTTTCGCCCCCGTGGAATTGCTGTGGTCGTTTACGAGCAGCTTGTAGTAAACATCCTCCCCCGTTTCGGAATTGTTGCGCAAGCGCAACGTGTAATTGGCCGCGCCGCCCGATGGTATGTTGCTTACCTTAGACCATTTCAGGTTGTCAACGGTTATTTCGGGAACTTCGATTTGCATGGTGGCTTCCATTATTGTCTTCGGCTTGTTGCCGGGCAGATAATAGGATGTCTTAACCTCTCCCTCGTATGGAGCGGAAGTCTGCCCGCCCCTGGTGCGGAATATCGGACTCCAACCTCCGTATTCATAAACGTCAACCGTAAGCGCGTCGTCATCGCCGTTCTCGGCAAGGGTGTAGGAGAACGACCTCGTTTTCTGGGTTGAAGTTCCACTTTGCTTGTGTGCGCCGCCGCCCGTCTCCGTGTCCAGATATGCCTCAAAACCGAAGCCGTTAATCTCCATGCCCGTGGTAACGTTTATATGGGTAATCCCGGTGGTGATCTCATCGTGACTGCTTGCGTCGACGGTGTCGGTTGTCTGCGTCATCGTTACCGACGAGCCGGCATCAAACGACAAATTCTGCTTCAGGTATTCCTCCCGGTTCTCAAAAGCCTTTACTTTTTGCTCCTCATTGTTGCTAAGATGCTTTATCCAGTTTTTTATGGAATTGTTGAACTCCATAATCTTATCAACTTCCTTTTTCTTGGAAGCGGGATCCATAGACGAAGGCTTCACCATTCTGTAGGAATATCCCTCGGACGAAAGCTTGGGGGCCACGCTGTCCTTGCCCCATACTTCGGCATCGTCATTGTCAGAGCCGAATCTCGGGTCGTCGGGCGAAAGTTCGGTAATGTAAACCGTGGTGTCGCTCGTGTTTGTGTAGGTGGCGGCCGCGCCTTTGGGAACACGTGTGAGCCACGTGTTCCTTACCTTTTGGAGGTTGGGGATAAGGGTGTTCTCTATGAAGTATGCGGTATATTGGAACTCCGTGCCAAAGCTGAGACCCGTGGTGGTTATGTCCTGCTTGCCGAGCTTGGCGGTGTTTTCGCCCGGGTTCGTCCTGCGGAGGGCCACCTCGCGCGCATCGCCGAAAATAATGTTTGTTGACGAGCCAATGAACACATCCCCCTGTGCGCCGATGTATTCAGGGGCGGACGATGTGGATATGGTGCGTTCGGTTGTCAGCGAGCGGGTCCACGATGTGGCGTTCTCGCCTTCGGTGCTGACAATAAGCCCCGCCTCGGAGTCATGCTTCACTTCATTCTTGGTTTCAATCATGAAGCCTATGCCGCCCGACTGTATTGTTACATTAAGGCCTAACTTCGCCTTTGCAGCCACAGTGTTTTTGGAGTTCCACACATTTCCGTATGATTTGAATTTGGTGTGTGTCGTGCCTTTTGTCCACGATGCGTTCGAGCAAGTTCCCGGCGGGTCGCGCAACACCATGTCTATAACATCAGGCCCCTGCGTTACGAAGTTGTTGCCTGTGGGAAGCGAGCCGAGCACCACACCCTCAAGCCCCTGCGGTCTCCACTGCTTGGTGGCTCCGTCGGCATCGTAATAGAACTGTATGGCGCGGGTGTAAGGTTCCGTGATGTTGGGCAAGCCCGCCACCCAAGTGTAGGTGAAAGTTCCGAGGCTGTCAAGCTCTATGGTGTTAGTCTTCAGTTCGTGCACTTCGCCCGGAGTGCCGCCGGCGGAATTGTCCTCCTTATACACCACCTGGTCTGCCGACAGCGCATTGCTTATTGTTACGGAAGTGCCGCTCAAAGGCACGGTGTCGGTCGGGATTGCGCCATCCTCCGTCCTTACATCATAGTTTCTGTAAACTTCATACGCCTTTAGCAGGAATGTATATTTGTCCATGGAGTTGAACAGCGGATAACCGTAATTATATTTCACGGAATCCCCCGACTGGTCATATGAATACACGTCCTCGTCAAATTCGCCCTCGGAATCTCCCACAGTA
>CAKRMO010000018.1 GCA_934364765.1 uncultured Bacteroidaceae bacterium
AATTTTTATCGCAAAATATTTTCATTCAAATTAAATTTTACGACCACAGGGCTGTACTTAAAAGTGAAGTAAGCTTTTTATTTTTATGGTCGGAAGTTTTACAAATATTTCCGACCATAAAAGGAATTGGTTGTACAATGCAAGAGGCAGTAATAAATAAAATTAGAAACAGAACGACCAATAGAGCCTCAAAAGGCTGAGGCTCTATTGGTGTAGAACGGTTTAAGTTTTATAGCTCAATTAAATTTTTGTCTTACGGCTTGGGCTGTAAAAAGCACATTAAGCCGGTCATTCCGCCACAACCGGGGTGATTTTGTCGAAAACGAGATCCTCGTACACCTCGTCGTCCAAAAGGTTGTCAACATATACGGCTATTGCGTCCGGCATCGCGCACCACCCGTGGAAATTGCTGTACCTTTTCTCCTTCAGCTGAAACTCCCCTGCGACATTGAAATCCGCGTCCATAAACGACACATACAGTTTGCGCGCATCCACAACAGAGTTCCTGTCCTTGTATATGACCGCATCAATGCCGCCGAGCATGAGCCTTGCATACATCCCCAACTTCGGGAGATACGCCACCTCGAAGAAGTGGGCGTTGCCCCAGTCGTAGTTAAGCCAGTCCTGCATACTGTCCGCCCCCTTGTAGGGTTTGAGGCTGGTGTCGGCAAAGCGCGAGGGGGCTTTGTGTTTGTGCCGTTCGCCCGATGCCAGATCTATTGTCATAATGCCGGAGTCGTAGGGATAGTTGTAAATCACCTTGCCGCCCTCCCTGCAATGGCGTTTTCCCCATGATGGTCAAGCTGTATTCTGCCAACGGTTGCGGAGTCTGTGAATATGTCCAAGGCGTGGGCTTGGGTGTTATAGCCCATAATTGCATAACCGCCACCATAAGGGTATGGGCAACTCTGGTTGTATGATAGCTCCAGAATAATGGAGTCCGCAGGAGCGACTCTTTTTGTGGAAACCTGCAAAGAGTCAACGCGGAATGCGGCTTGGCTGTTTTTGTCGCTTTCGCCGCACGAAAGCACGCCGAAAACAATAATTAACAATACGAGGTTGTTAAGGCGAAGCAAATGTGAAACGCCTAAAATTCTTTCCGTTGTTCGGTTTGTTTTCATGCTGCCAGCTTTATTTGATTAGTTTTTGTGGCAAATATACGAAAACAGTAATACGGAGCAAATGTTATTGCAATATATTCTCATTCAAGTTAAGCTTTGCGATAATATGGCTGTTCTTCTTTATTAAGCTGTAGGTTGGCTTTGCATGAAATTGCAAGTGCGGCATGAATGGCGTAATGTCGTGATATTCAAAGTTATACCCACAAAAGGGTTTCTTGTGGTAACGTTTTGTTTTTCAAGGGTTTGAGAAAGACGAAAAAAGGTCTGATGTGGTTTGATTTATATCAGACATAATTTTTTCTACATAGGACATAGTTTTTCCTACATCCGATGTTGTTTTCGGTGTATTGGGGAAAAGGCAGTTATTTTTGGTTTTGCGCCATTCGTGGGGCGCGTTGCATATTTTTGTTCTTGTAAAAAAATGTTTATGTTTGGCGGCTGTTGTTTTTATTCGTATTTCAATTCAATGCAAACGCCTTCGGAATCATCCTCCTGTATGGCGATGAACCGCTTGTTGCTCTCGTAAACGGCGAAGCAGGTGAGCCGTGGCACGCGGTAGCGCGCAACCGGGCTGCCGTCCCATTCAAAAACGAGGATGCTCATTTCGTCCTTGTTCCCGTGGTCGTCATACAGGACGTAAATCCGCTCCTGCGTGGAGCACATATCCAGAAAATAAGAATCGTTGTCCATGTCGCTTTCGCTGCTGTATTTTGGCAAGGCCTTTCCCACCTGCACCGTTGTGCAGCCGCTGCCGTCGCTGTTCATGATGCACAGCAAGGGAAACGAGAAATACGCCACGGCAAGTTTCCCCAGCCCGCCGTTGTACGTTGACATGGTTTGGGACAGTGCGAACCTGTCCGCCGCGAATATAGCCGGGTCTGTTCCCTGCGGCTGTATGATGTCCGCCTTTCCGCTGCTTTTGTCATACACGAACAAGTCGGTCTGCTCCGCCTGTTCCGCGCCGATGAAGCTGTTTTCGCCTGTTTTGTAGGCATAGCTTATGTCGTTAAGGTTCTTGCTTTTGAAGTCCGTCAGCCTTACCCTCTCGGAATTCATGTCATTGAGGTTCACCGCATACAGGGTGTGGTTGCCCCTTTCAAGCACACAGGCGTATTGTTTCCCGTCCACGGATAATTCCTGCCCTGTTACCGAGGGGGCGAACCATTCGTTGTGCCCGTTCCCCTTTTTCAGCGTGCAGCCAAAGGGCGTGAAGTCCTCGTTGTAGATGTAAAGGAAGTTTTCCTTCTTCTTTACCGTGAAAACTAGTTTGTCCCCCAGCTTTGTTACGGCATACGCCGTGTAGAGGGTGTCGAATGCGGCTATGTGCCGGCTTTCAAGCTTCTTGTCAACAGGGAACTCTGTTACGGTTTTTGTGTTTTGTGAGCAGGAAGTACCCAAACATACGCAGGCGGCAAGCCCTGCGAACAATTTTATGCCCGCCTTGCCAATATTTTCGGTCATGCCGTTTGTTCTCATAATAATGTTTTTTTACATTTCTCCGTTTTCAAGCCATAAGAATGCCGCCGCAACTGTTGCATATGCCCAAACCGTTTTTATTACAAACGCATTTTTTCTGTGTCGTAAATCACGAGCACATGGTCGCACGCATCACTTTTAACAATCTTTTTGATGTTCTCGGCGAATTTTCCTTTGCCCGATTTGGTGATGTTCTCCAAATCGTCGTCCGACAAAAGTCCGATTAACTTATTTTCACAAGCATTGCAGATGCTGTATAATGAGCATCCCTTGCCGCTTGTATTGAAGCCGTAGTTGAACTTGTGGCATTTCATGGTTTCCTTGTCTATAATTGTATATGCCATGTTGTGGCACGCAAGGAAAATAAGCCTGTCAGTCTCGAAAATGTCGGTGAAGCCCATGAACGTACCGTTGGCCATACACTCGGCATAGGTCATTATTCCGTAATTATTTATTTCGCCCAATTCCTTTTCGGAAAGGATTTTCTCTTTGGTGTCAACGCAAAGGGTTGAGTTGTCGGTGTAATTGTAGATGTTGTTGTCGAAAGGCTTTATGTACCTTATCGTGCCGTTGTGTGTTGAACACGGATTTTTGCCGACAAATTCCATGGTGTTGTCCGTATGCAGCGGAGTGGAGGATATCTCCGTTTCCTTGCCGCTTTCGGTGTCAACAATCCTGCACAGCTGGTTGAAATCGTTGTATATGTGGTTGTAAACAAAAAGCCGGTTGCCTTCTTCCGTCGGCATTATCGACTGCGCATATTTCAAGTCAGCGGGCGAGAGCTTCTTTTCGTCAAGGAATTTTCCGTCCTTGTTGAATTTGAGCAGTGAGTTTTTGTAGGAGTCGAACAAAACCACATTCTTGTCGCCGTCAACATAAAAGGTTGTAAGCGTTGTGTATTCGTTGCGCCCATGTCCGTTCTGCCCGATTTTGCAGCGGAACTTGCCGTCAGCGGTATAGGACACAAGCTGTCTTTCGTCCAGAATATAGACAATGGAGTCTGCCATTTCCATCTTCTTGGGGAAAGACAGGGCAAAGCCCTCCTTTTGTTCCAACGGCACAATTTTATATTCCACGCCCTCTATGCCATCGCCGTTTTCCTTTTCGGGCAAATCGTAGCCTGTTACAGAGCCTGTGCCAACTTCTGCTTTTTTGCATGAAAACAAAAGGAGTGGCAGCAGCAGAGAAAGCATAACTAAGACTTTCGTCGTTTTGTAGGTTTTCAAGTTGTTCATGGGCTTGTTCGTTTTGGTTGTTATTCAGGGTATTCTCATGTAGTTTCGCGCTATCTTTATTTTGCAAATATATGAAAGCAATACGATATGGTATGGATAAAATCATATTTTTTTGAGAGGATTGGGCTTTGCGGCATTGCGATTGTGCTTGTAGAGTGGTGCCATACGGATTTTTGCAGGTTTTGTCCCCACACGCCATAAATGACGCTGCATTGTTTTTTGCAATGTTCGGTCAATAAATAATTTGCGCCGCCATACAAACATTCAACGCACAATTAATCAAGGAATTGCATCGCCGTAGGGGCGTATTGCATACGCCCGAATTGCGCCGATTTGCAATGTTGCGGCGGTGATTTGCGGTGCGGTTTGTGCGGTGGCATACAGGGCGTATGCAATACGCCCCTATAATTGGCGCAAAATAAAAATAATTCCCCTTTTCAAAACATCCCGAAAACCACATCGGAAATAAGAAAAACTACATAGGACATAGAAAAAATTATGTCTGATATAATTCAAATTACATCAGACCTTTTTTCTGCAATTCCAAGTCTCTGAAAAACAATATCTTGCAGCGCTGTGTCTGTTTGAGTGTAAAATACTGTGAAACAGCTTGTTGTGAAAATTTGCGGAATTCGCCCATGTGGTGCGTATCATGCGCTTTTTTTGAGGCAGAACGCCGGGCGGGCGCGGGAGGACTTGCGCCGTGTTTTTCCGCCTTTTCCGTTTCTCGTTTTTTATAGCTATCTTTGCTTGCAATTAGAAAACATATACAATATATATAATAAGGATGGAAGAACTGTTTTCCTCTCTGCCCTACAAGGTGGCAGACATTGGTTTGGCTGATTTCGGCCGCAAGGAAATTCGTATAGCAGAACACGAAATGCCGGGCCTTATGGCCTTGCAGGCAAAATATGGCGATTCGAAGCCTTTGAAGGGGGCGCGTGTCATGGGTTCTTTGCACATGACCATACAGACCGCCGTGCTCATAAAGACCCTTGTGGCTCTTGGGGCGGAGGTGCGCTGGTGTTCGTGCAACATATACAGCACCCAGGACCATGCCGCAGCGGCGATTGCCGACATGGGCGTGGGCGTGTTTGCATGGAAGGGCGAGAGCCTCGAGGACTATTGGTGGTGCACGCTTCAGGCGATGAACTTCCCCGGAGGCAAGTTGCCCAACATGATAGTTGACGACGGCGGAGACGCAACCCTCATGATACACCTTGGGGCAAAGGCGGAGAAGGACGCTTCCGTGCTCGACACCCCGAGTGGGAGCGGGGACGAGGCGGCACTCAAGGAAATTCTCAAGAAGGTTCTTGCAGCCGACCCCGGACGCTGGGCGAAGACCGCCAAGGATATCAAGGGCGTGAGCGAGGAGACGACAACCGGCGTGCACCGTCTTTACCAGATGGCCGAGAAGGGCGAGTTGCTTTTCCCTGCCTTCAATGTGAACGACAGCGTTACCAAGAGCAAGTTCGACAATCTTTACGGCTGCCGCGAGTCGCTGGTTGACGGCATTAAGCGCGCAACCGACGTGATGGTTGCCGGCAAGGTGGCTGTCGTTGCCGGCTACGGCGAGGTGGGCAAGGGCTGCGCCCAGAGCCTGCGCTCGTATGGCGCACGCGTGCTTGTTACCGAGATTGACCCGATTTGCGCCTTGCAGGCTGCAATGGAGGGCTACAAGGTGGTTACCATGGAAGAGGCTGCGCCGGTGGGCAACATTTTCGTTACCACAACGGGCAACATCGACGTCATCACGGTGGAGCACATGAAGCAGATGCCCGACGAGGCTATAGTGTGCAACATCGGACACTTTGACAGCGAGATACAGGTGGATAAGCTGAAGCAGGTTCCCGGCATAAAGCACGAGAACATCAAGCCGCAGGTGGACAGCTACCTGTTCCCTGACGGACACCACATAACGCTGCTTGCCGACGGCCGCCTTGTGAACCTCGGCTGCGCCACCGGGCATCCGAGCTTTGTGATGAGCAACTCGTTCACAAACCAGACTCTTGCGCAGATAGAGCTTTTCAACAAGAAATACGAGGTTGGCGTTTACCGTCTTCCCAAGTCGCTCGACGAGGAAGTGGCGCGCCTGCACCTTGCAAGCGTCGGCGCACACCTCAGCACGCTGTCGAAGGAACAGGCCGACTATATAGGCGTGAAAGTTGACGGTCCTTACAAAGCCGATTTCTACAGATATTAAAAATGGCGGGACGGAGGCGCGGCTTGACGGCGTGTCTCCGCTTCCGGCATATACCATATATAATATATAATGAATATGAGCAACGAAAACCAAAAGGCAGGGGCGGGCAAAACGTGGCTCAGGCGCATTGCGCCCGATGCGGTGGCCGTGGCGCTGTTTGTGCTTGTGTCGGTGGCGTATTTCATCACTCCCATGACGCAGGGGCTGGTGCTTTCGGGCAACGACATCACCGGCGGAGTGGGCGCGGGGCGCGAGAGAAGGGAATATCTCGAACGCACAGGCAATGACACACGCTGGACAAACGCCCTTTTCAGCGGTATGCCCACATACCAGATTGCACCGAGCTACAAGTCGCGCAGCGTATTGTCGGGACTTGAAAGGGTGTACGAACTCGGGCTTACCGACTGCGCAATGTATGTGTTCATTCTTCTTCTGGGCTTCTACATCCTCATGCGCACATTCCGCGCACGCCCTCCCGTGGCGGTGTTCGGCGCGGTGGCGTGGGCGTTTTCGTCGTATTTCTTCATTATCATAGGGGCGGGGCATCTTTGGAAGGTGCTCACGCTGGCCTTCATCCCGCCCACCGTGGCGGGAATGGTGCTTTGCTATCGCGGCAAATACCTGTGGGGCGGAGTGATGACGATGTTCTTCATCGCGTGGCAGATATTGTCGAACCACTTGCAGATGACGTATTATTTCATATTCGCCATGGTGCTCATGTCTCTCGGCTTCCTTATTACGGCGGTGAGGGAAAGGCAGCTTGCAAGGTTTGCCAAGGGCGTGGGTGTTTTTGTAGTGGCGTCGTTGGTGGGCGTGGCGGTTAACTCGTCGAACCTTTACCACACATACCAGTACAGCAAGCAGACCATGCGCGGCAGCAGCGAACTTGCGTCCCCCGCCAAGGACGGCAGGAAAGCCGCGTCGGGACTCTCGAAGGAATACATCACACAGTGGAGCTATGGCAAGGGGGAGACTTTCTCGCTTCTCGTGCCAAACGTCAAGGGCGGGGCGAGCGGTGCGCTCACTGCAAACGAAAAGGCGCAGGCAAACCCGCATTATGCCGAATATATGCAGACCCTGCAGCAGCTTTACCCGCAGCTTGGGGGAAGCACGCCGGGACTTTCGCAATATTGGGGCGAGCAGCCGGGAACTTCCGGCCCTGTTTATGTGGGGGCTTTCGTGTGCATGCTTTTCATCCTCTCGCTTTTCTACGCCAGGGGGGCGGTGAGCCGTTGCCTTATGCTGGTGATGGTGCTTTCGATGCTGCTTTCGTGGGGGCATAACTTCCCGGCGTTCACAAACTGGATGATTGACAATTTCCCGATGTACAATAAATTCCGCGCCGTGTCGTCAATCCTTGTGGTTGCCGAGTTTGCCATTCCGCTGTTAGCCGCCCTCACATTGTCGCGCATTGTTTCGGAGCCTGACCTGCTGCGCAAGAAACCCGTGCCGCTTTACATTTCGTTCGGAGTAACGGCGGGGCTGTGTGTTTTGTTCGCAATAATGCCCGGAACGTTTTTCGGCGACTGCCTCACGGGTGGCGAGCGTCAGGTGATGAACGAGCTGCGCCAGATATTGTCGCCCGAAACGGTGAATTCTTTCTCTGCCGACATAACTGCAATACGCCGCTCAATACTTTCGGCCGACGCCTGGAGAAGTTTTTGGGTTATCGCGGCCGGCATGATAATACTCATGATTTACCGTGCCGGCAAACTGAAACCGACGTGGATGGTCGCAGCCGTAACGTTGCTTTGCCTTGTTGACATGTGGGGCGTGAACCGCCGCTACCTTAACAACGGAATGTTTGTTGACCCGCTGCAAAAGGAGCAGGTTTTTGCCAAGACCGAGACCGACGAACAAATATTGCAGGACAAGAGCCTTGACTACCGCGTGCTCAACTTCGCGTCCGACACATTCAACGAAAACGAAACGTCCTACTGGCACAAGAGCATAGGAGGCTATCATGCCGCCAAGCTCGGGCGTTACCAGGACTTGATAAGCCATTGCATAGCCCCCGAGATGCAGGCACTGATGAAAGTCATACCACAGGCGGGCGGCGACTTCTCGAAGTTCAATGCCGACTCGGTATGCCCCACGATAAATATGCTGAACGGCAAATATTTCATACTGCCTTTGCAGCAGGGCAAGACTGTCCCCTTGCAGAATCCGTGCGCCTATGGCAATGCGTGGTTTGTTGGCAAGCTGACATACGTTGATGGGGCGCAAGCCGAAATGTCCCTGCTCAAAAAGATAAACCGCCGCGTTGAGGCCGTGGCCGACAAGGAGTTTGAAAAAGAGCTTGGCGCGGCGTATGAAAATGCCGCCGCAGACACAACGGCCAAAATCACTCTTGCGGCATACGAACCGAATGAGTTGACATACAAGCTCGCTTCGCGGGACGGCGGTGTGGTTGTGCTTTCCGAGATTTACTATCCGGGCTGGACGGCGACGCTTGACGGCAAAGACATCCCCATAGGGCGTGCCGACTATGTGCTGCGTGCGCTAAGGGTTCCCGCAGGGCAGCACACGCTTGTCCTGAAATTTGACCCGCAGTCGCTCCACACCACGGAGGCTGTAGCCTACGCGGCTCTTGCCGTGATGCTTCTTGCGCTCGCGGCGGCGGTGGCTGTGTCGCTGCGCCGCAAGAAGGGCCAGCCGGCTGGCAAGTAGGGGACTGTACATACTGTAAATGATGTTGCCGTGGGGTCTTCTGCCTCACGGCAATGTTGTTTGTGGCGCTTTGGCGCATAGGCGGACTGTTTCGTGAAAAAAAGTTGGCGTTTCTTTTGTGTATTGCAGATAAAACCTTAATTTTGAAGCGGGAAATACAAAAGATTGTTATCATGAGGACAAATATGATTGTTGCCAAGGGAGTTTCGCGGGCTTTGCTCGCGGTTTCGGCTTTCATCGCCGTATTTATTTTAGGCTCGTGTTCAGACAAGATAGACGAGTCTAACCTTTATGTTTTCACGGGGCAGAGCGCAACGGATTTTGTGAGGGAGCAGCCCGAACTGAGCAAGTATCTCGTCCTGCTCAAAAAGGCGCGCTCGGGAATGGGGCGCGGCTCCACAATGGACCATATGCTCGAAAGCCGCGGCAACTACACGTGTTTCATCCCCACCAACGATGCCATACAGGAATTTGTGGACTCGGTGGAAAACCAGAATAATTTCGACGTGAACATGATAAGCGATTCCCTGGCGCAGGTGATAGTGTTCAACAGCATAATAGACAACGGCGATGTCGAGGCCTACAAGTCAACCGACTTTCAGGAGGGCGTTTTGCAGCTGAAGACCATGGCCGACCGCTACATTGTCATTAATTTCCAGGCAAACGACAGCGGCAGGGTGATAACCCGCATCAACACCTTCTCGCGCATTTTGAGTTCGGACAACAAGGTGGAGAACGGACAGGTGCACGTTGTTGACCATGTTGTGATGCCGGCTTCAACATCCTTGCCGGGACTTTTGGGAATGCAGGACAACACGCGCATCTTCTCGCATCTGCTCGAGCTTACCACGTGGGCCGACAGCATGACGCGGTATCGCGATGACGAGTATGAGCTGCAGGACCATCCGCAGAACTACAAGCATATATGGTATAGCGAAAGGCTTAACGAGCCGCTCCACCACAACTGGGGCTACACGGCGTTTGTGGAGCCCGACAGCCTGCTCGAGGCCGAGTGGGGCATAAAGCTTGAGGTAGTGAGCGGAAACGTGGTGAACTGGGACGAGGTGATGCCCGTGATAAACCAAAAGGTGAAGGAGTATTACCCCGACGCGACATCCGATGACCCCAAGAGCCTGGACAACGCCCTGAACCAGTTCGTGGGATACCATATAGTCGATGTGAGCATGGCATATAATAATATTGTCATAACCAAAGGGCAGCTCGGCTATTCCTACAGCCGCCCCGAACAGCTCGGCATAGACAAGTTCGAGTACTACGAGACAATGGGCAAGGACCACCGCATCCTGAAGTTCACGCTCGGCGAGCAGACTGAGGGAATCAGGATTAACCGCTACGTGAGCGAGTATGACGATGACAGCTACCGCGAGCTGGAGGTGCCGATAAAGGGACTCCTCGTGCAGACCGGCAACGGCACGCGCGACAACCAGGCGCTCAACGGATTTTACCACATGATAGACGGGGTGCTTGTGTACGACGATGTTGTGAGGTACAAGGTGCTCAACGAGCGTATGCGCTGGGACACCCAGACCATGCAGCACGAACTTATGACAAACGGCCTGCGCCAGCAGCCCACCAACATATACAATATGATCCCCGCCGGCTATCTGCGCAAGGTGAAATTCTCAGACCAGACACTGCTCATATCCATAAACAACTACAACATCAACTGGCTCAACTACGAGGCCGACGATTTTGTGCTTGAGGGCTACTACGACATAACGTGGCAGCTCCCGCCCGTGCCGTATGAGGGGACATACGAGCTGCGCCTCGGATATTGCAACGACAGCGGGCGCGGAATGGTGCAGTTCTATTTCGGTTCCGACCCCAACAACCTCGCTGCGGTGGGGCTTCCCATCGATGCGCGCATAGAGCCCAACAAGTCTGTGATAGGCTGGATAAAGGACGATCCCGACGATGCAGACCTGAACCGCGAGAACGACAAGAATATGCGCAACCACTCTTTCATGAAATGCCCCAACAGCTTCGGCTTCAACTCGACAAACGTAACGGAGGGCGGACGAAACTACGGCCCGAGTGCCGCAAAGCTGCGCCACATAATAACCACGGAAAACTGCCGCCCGGGCGTTACATATTATATGCGCATGAAGTCGCTGCTCAACGGCCCGGCAAACTTCGGTCCCGATTTCATAGAGTGGGTGCCCAAGAGCGTTTACAACGGAACAAAGCCCGAGGACAAATGGTAATGCAAGTGGCGTGAAAAGGCAAAATGGAGTTTGCCGCAAACGCCAAACCTCATAATGCAAAACAAGCCGCAGCTTAGGCTAAACAGCCAGGGCTGCGGCTTGTGTGTTTGGGGTTTTGCGGGCATAAAAGCGCAAACTTGACAACTCCTTGGTTTCCAGAAAGTTGGCGGAATTTGCCAAGGCTTTGTAAGTTTTTGTTTTTCAAGTGTTTGCAATGGCGGAAAAAAGGTCTGATGTAGTTTGAATTATATCAGACATAATTTTTTCTACATCGGACATGGTTTTTTCC
>CAKRMO010000019.1 GCA_934364765.1 uncultured Bacteroidaceae bacterium
TGTTACGGGGCCTATAAGTCCTGCGGGCATGAGTTCGGATTTGCTGTCGAAGAAGTTGTCGTAGCCAAGATAGGTGTAGCGTTTCTCAATTCCCGGCTGGCGGTCGCCGATTATGCGGTTGCGCCACGGGTTAATCACTTCCACCCTTAGGGTGTTGATGCCCTTGCGCAGCAAGCCGGTTATGTCAACGCTGTATGGCTCGTGCCAAACGGTGCTTACCGTGTCGCCGTTAAGGATTACGGTTGCCATGTTGCCAACCTTGCCGAGATTAAGTTTGTATGCGGCTTTTTTTGCGGGCTTGCCTTTCATCTTGAATTCCTTGCAGTAAACTGCCGTGCCCGAAAAGTACTTTATTCCCGCGTCATCGTGTTCCGTGTATGATATGAGCTTCGGGAACATTGCTTCGCCGGGTGCGCCGAGGTTTTCCTCAAAGTTCACGAACCAGTTGTCGTTAAGGCTCATCACTTCTTCCTGCACCGTTTCCGCCGCCTTGCACTCGTTTGCCCCGGCTTTGCCGCGCATTACGATGAACACCGCATCGTGCGGATTGAGTTCCAAGTTCACCGTTGTGCGGCTGCCGTTTGTTTTGTATGAAGCCAGTTCCTTGCGTGCGTCTTCGGGATGCCATATTTCCGGCTTCTTGCCGCCCGCCCTCAGGGTTACGCTTGTTTTCGCCGCGTTGTCAGACGCGTTGCTTATCCAGTATATCTCGCCGTCGGCGGTGGTGCGGTGTACGTAGTTTATCTTGTCGTTTTCGGGGAACTCAACGTCTTTTCCCACGCCCGCCGCTTTCATGGGGTTGGCGTTCTGCGAGGGGGTGATTACGTTGGGCAGCCCGGAGTTCCATATTCCGTCCACGAGTTTCCTCCATTCGCTGTCGTCGGATTTCAGTTCGTTGCCAGCCGTGGGCTTTGCGCCGTAAACGGTAATTCCCGCTTTTGCGATTTCTGCAATCTTGCGCAGTTCGCCCACACTCATCTTGCAGACCACAGGGGATATCCACAGGATTTTGTAGGATGCCCCGCCGCGTGTAGTGAGTTCTTTGCCGTTTACGCCGAGTTCGTTCAAAAGTTCGCCCGGTCCGATGAAGTCGTAAGCATATCCCTTTGGGACGCTCACCTTGTCAACGCCGCAAATGCCTGTAACGGAGTTGTCAGTGCCGTAGTAATATGCTATGTCTGCCACGTTCTTTCCCTGTTGGAGCATATAGCTGCTGCGCCCCAGATAGTCTGTCCACGCCTTGGCGCGTTTGGCCCAGGTTTCGTGGCGGTTGAACCATTGTCCGTAGCGTCCGAGCGAAAGTCCGGGGCGTTTGTCGTCAACGGGCTGGTGTGCGCTTTCGTGGATTACGAAACGGTTCAGTCCGCACGCCATTTCGTGGTCGGCGACTTCTTTAAGGTTTCCGGGGTGGAAAGAGTGCGCCATGCCCGCGTGGCCGTCAACTGTCATTGATTCGCCGGCTGTGAATTTCCGTCCGTAAACGTGCGCCGCCGAGGACGACTCCTTTATGTCGAATGCGTACATATCCCTGTCTTTTTCCGGGCGCATCCACATTGCGCCCATGGGTATGTCGGCGTGGCTTTTCACGCCCATTCCGTCGGCGAGGTATTGGCGGCAGTTTTCGTTCGACTCGAAATAAACCTGCATTCCGTTGTCGTGGGCTATTTTTGCGGCTTCGCCGTAGAGATTGTCGGTGATAAGCTCGCCGATTGTCTTGCGCCAGTCGCATAGGAAACGCTCGCTTTCTTCGGACGAACCGATTATTCTTCCCGCCACAACAGGCAGCCATTTGCACAGGTCGTACCCGCGCCGTGCCTTGAACTCCTCTGCCATTCGCGGTGTCCATGTGGCGTTGCCGGCCTCGTAGCTGTCTATGAGCAGTCCGTTTATGCCGCGCTTGCCGAGCATACCGCCTGTAGCCTCGCGGTAAATGCCAAGATAGTGGGTGAGGTATTTGTTCACAGCCGCCTTGTCGAGCTTGTCAACTTCGAGTCCCGTGCCCTGCGGTGAGGCCGGATGATTAACCTTGCCCGTCAGCGAGAAGCCGAAGCGGTATATCTGCCATTTTCCGGCTGGCGCGTTCCATGCTATGTTGCCGAGCGAGTCGGTGCAATTTGTTATGTCCACCACGTTTTCGGCAGGTATGGCGTCGTCGCACTTTGTCATGGTGTAGCTGTTGAGTCTTGAATAGGCCGTGAAGCCGGCGCGTTCCTCGGCAAGGTTCACCCGCGAGGACGGAAACAGCGAAAATTCCGAGAGGTACACGAATGCATCTTTGCCCGAGCCGATAGGAATGTCGCAAACAAGGCGGAAATGCCTGGCGGTGGTTGTGGGGACGCTTATTGTCTGTCTGAAAGTGCCGCCTTGCGGCACATCGCACACTTTCTTGTAGTCCGTGCCGTTGTCGGAGCATTCAAGGTGGTACAGGTTCTCCGACAGCGCGTTTGTCCATATATTCCTTGTCCTGACGTCGCACAGCGTCAGTGCCCTTATGGTCTGCGGCTGCGGATAGGTGTATTCAATCCAAAGTTTCCCGCTGTTGTCCGGGGTGAGCTTTTCACCTTTTTTCAGCCTCTCGTCGTTCAACTGCTCCAATGTGAAGTTTCCGCCGCTGCACGACAGTTTTGCCTTGAGCGATGCGGGGTCTCCGTCGCCCCTGTTCAGTTTTACGGCTATTACGGCTATGTCCTTGTAGAGCTTTGTGTGGTTCTCCGCGCCGTTGTCCAAGTCGCCAAAGTGGCCTGTGGTGTCGAACGGCTCCGGCAGTTTGCCCTTGAACGTGCGCCCGCCGTTTACGGTCATTGTGCGCCATGTTATCTTTTTCATCGCGTCCTCGGGCTTCACCCACGGTCCGCCCGTGCAGCTCCAGCCCGGCGATGCGGGAATGGTGACGTTCATTTGGAGCGAGTCGGCAAGGCTCACGGCGTATTTTATGCACTCTTTCCATTCCGGGGAAAGGTATGTTATTAGCTTTGGCACTATTTGCGGGCAGCCCAGTCCCGCATCGAACAGGTGAAACCCTGTTATGCCCGAATTGTGCATCCACATTATGTCCTTGCGTATGCCGTCTTTCGACACGTTGCCGTTCATCCAGTGCCACCACACTTGGGGGTGTGCCTCCGAGGGCGGGTTCTGGAAGTTCTTGTATATGTTGTCAGTTTGGGCGGTTGCGGCGGTGGGTGCAAGCGCCAGCAGCGCGGAGATTATGGTCGCGCCGATTTTTGCTGTTTTCATGATATGGCTTGTTTGTGAAGAAATTCTGATTGCAAATATAGGAATTAAATGACAAAACGCCCTGTTGGCTGCGGGAATATTTCAGAACAGGGTGCGCTTTTTCCAAACACCCCGAAAACTACATCGGATGTAGGAAAAACTATGTCCTATGTAGGAAAAATTATGTCAGACATAATCCAGACTACATCAGACCTTTTTTTGCCGTTTGCAAGCACCTGTGAAACAATTGCTTACAAAAACTTGGCAAAAAGATATATGTGCCTGTTTTACAAGGGGTTGGTTTTTGCGCTGTGATACGCAGGGAAAACACGCCGCAATATGCTGCGGAATAAACAAAACATGGATGCCTTTGAGGCGTTTGCGCGAAATAAGCTATATTTGCAAAAATATAATACCATAAATGAAAATGAACAAGTTTTTTGTGTGCACAGGTTTGGCTTTGTTTGCGTGTTTAGTCGGGGCGGCGCAGACTTCAACGCCCGCAGCGGTTAAGAATGGAATGCAGAAGAATATGGCGTTGCACGCCGACCATATCGTTACTGTGGCGGCATCAAATTCAACGGAACACGACAAGACGCTCGCCGATTTCGTATGCAGCGGCAGCAATGACGAGCAGACCATACAGAAAGCCATCAACTCGCTCGGCGCGAGCGGCAGGGTGGAGCTTTTTTACGGCACTTACATGATTGACGGCTTTGCGGACAGCGGGGACGGACAGACTTGCTGCGCCATAGGCGTGCCGGAATACGAAGGCTTGAAAGCCTCGATAGAGATTGTGGGGCAGAAGTGCGGACGCAGACCGGTGCTCGGCACAGGCGAAAAGGTTACGGGCGTAACGCTTGCCGTGTCGGAGCGGTGTTATGAGGCGCTGGACGCAAAAAAGGAGTATGCCGTGGTGGCGTGCATGGGAAACCGCACAGGGCATGCCGCCATAAAAAACCTGTCGGTGAACCTGCCCGACAACCAGAAGAACATTGTGTGCATTGACGGCTCGCGCTTTGAGGGCGTCTGGGTGGAGAACTGCGAGCTTCAGGCTACAGACAAGAACCAATACGACCGCAGGCAAAAGCCGCACGCCGGCGTTGAGGGCTGCGTGGGCGTGCGCGGCGTGCAGGGGTCGAACTACAGCTTCGAGTTTTATATGGCCCACATTGTGTGCGTGGGCTTCGGGGTTGGCTTTGCCGTGGGCGGCGAGCATTTCTACGGCGAATACCTCAGCTCCGTTTTCTGCACGCGCGGGTTCACCTTCAACGGCTACAAACTGGCGAGCGGCGTTTGGACGCACCCGATTACGCTTATAAACTGCTGCGATGAGGCTTCCTGTCATTATCCTCTTTTCGGCGACAACCCTTACCGCCAGCCCATAGACATAATAAATTTCAACATGGAGCATTACCCGAATTATTTTGCCGCTGGCGGCTTGTATGCCACGGAGACCACGCCGGGGCAATGGTACGGCTTTATAGACTATTCAATAATGAATTTAGACGAGGGTACGGAAAACTGGCTGAAGAACGACCCCGCAAAACGTTTTTGGGCAGCCGGAAGCGGCATGAACGTGAAATCCAAAAACAATGCGCAGAAACAAATGTGCACAACGGCGGAAAGGCTGGGCTACGCGCCGAACTTTATGCAGCAGGTTTGGGACAAGGACAAGAACAAACTTTGCGTGTGCATCGACCCGGAGAAGCCGCTCTGGGTTGACGCTATGGGGAAAAATGTGGACGGACGAAAATAGGGCGGAGGTCAGTTGTTTTCCGTAAGGTCGTCGAGGCTGAAGTCGAAATCGTCATCCTCGCTCTCAAACGTGCCGCCGCCGCTGTATTCCTCGCCGCTGTATTCGGGCGTGAGCATATAGTCCTCGATTTCGCGGCGTTCCTTTTTGGTGGGTCTCCCTGTGCCTCGGTCGCGCACGGCGTTGCGCCCTATGCGTGCCATTTCAAGATACTCCAGTTGTTCTTTCGACGTAATGTTACGCAGCACCTGCGGCACTTTTGCCGCGCCCACCCTTTGCGTTATCGGCATCAGAACTTCAAAGGTGAAGGTTATGGGAGGTTTGCGAACGCCTATTTTGTCGCCGGCGTTCACCACGTGAGATGCCTTTGCCAACGCGCCGTTTACCGTAACTTTTCCGTTGCGGCAGGCTTGCGCCGAAAGGGTGCGGGTCTTGAATATCCTTGCCGCCCAAAGCCATTTGTCGAGTCGCGAGCTTGCCATGGGCTATTTGTTGTTGAAGTTGGTCATGGCGAAGTCAATTCCCATGAGGCAGAAGCTCTTTATCGCATCGCAGGCAACGGCGAGCCTTGCGTCCATTTCGGCAAGCTGTTCGGGCGGGAACTTGCCCAGCACCCAGTCAACCTGTCCTCCGCGCGGGTAGTCGTTGCCTATTCCGAAGCGCAGGCGCGAGTAGTTTTGCGTCCCCAAGACCGAGGTGATGTTTTTCAGTCCGTTGTGCCCCGCCTCGCTGCCCGACGGTTTCAGCCTCATTTTGCCGAACGGCAATGATAGGTCGTCAACGGCCACGAGCAGGTTCTCCACCGCGATTTTCTTCTGCTGCAGCCAGTATCTCACGGCGTTTCCGCTCAGGTTCATGTATGTTGACGGCTTAAGCAGGTAAAGTTTGTTGCCCCTTAGCGGCACGGTTGCCACGAAGCCGTAGCGTTTGTCCTCAAACGCTGCCCCCGCCGATTTTGCAAGCGCGTCAACAATCATGAAGCCTATGTTGTGGCGCGTGCCTTCGTATTCCGTGCCGATGTTTCCGAGGCCGGCGATTAAAAAGTTCTTGTTTGCCATAATGAGTGTGAATGTTGCGGTGGAAAAACAAAGCGGGCGCAGAAGCAATGTATGTTCCGCGCCCGTTATGTGTATGTGATTGCTTATTCTGCGCTTTCGCTTGTGGCGGCTGCTGCTGCGGCTGCTGCTGCGGCGTTGCTCTGTGCGGCGCGGGTGGTCTTCACTGTGCAAACCACGACGTCTTTCGGGGTTACAAGCTCAAGACCCTCAAAGCTTAGCTCGCCAACCTTGATGCTCTTGCCGAGGTGGAGGTTTGTTACGTCGATGTAGAGCTTCTCGGGTATCTTTTCGTATGTTGCGCGAACCTTAATCTTGCGCACGGTTACGTTCAGGCGGCCGCCGGCCTTGACGCCGACTGCCAGGCCTTTGGTCTGGATGGGCACAGCCATTACGATGGGCTTCTCTGCATGAACCTCGAAGAAGTCGATGTGGAGGATGGTGTCCTTCACGGGGTGGAACTGTGCGTCCTGGATTACTGCCGTGTGCTTCTTGCCGTCGATAACAGCGTCAACAAGGAAGATGTCGGGCGTGAAGAGAAGCTTGCGCGCCTCTTCGTAGGGGATTGTGAACGATGCTGCAACAGGGGCGTTGTTTGCGTCCTTTGCCTCTCCGTAGATTACGCAGGGTACGAGACCTGCCTTGCGAGCCTCGCGGGTGGCTTTCTTGCCAACTTCGGTGCGGCTTGTTCCGTTGATTGTGATTTCTTTCATTTTGTTTTGTGTTACTCTAAATTAAGTTGTTAATTCCTTAATTCGCCATTGCACTGCTTTTGAACAAAGCTATTGTTCCGGCAAAATCAGCTGCAAAATTACGAATAATATTCCGAATGGCAACGCTGCGGTAAATTATATCTGAAATAATAAAAACTATGTCCTATGTAGAAAAAACTACGTCAGACGTAGGAAAAATTATATCAGACCTTTTTCACGCTCTTTGCAATGTCTTGAAAAACAAATCGTTACAAAAACTTTGTTTGCGGAGGCATCCTTTTGCAGATCAAAGAGTTACGCAATTTCGTCGCGTTGGCGGTTTTCTTTCAACAACAATCCGTTTGCGCAGATTGAGTATATGGCATAATGCAAAATACCCGATTTTCCCGACTTCTTGTCCCAAACTGAGCCATAAAGGGTAACTTTGCAGCATGACAGGAAACGGTTTGACTTCGAAAAGGGTTTGCGGCGTTTTTAACGCGTGGCACGAAGAGGCTTTGGCATCCGGCTTGGACAACTTCACGCCTTCAAAGGCTGCGAGGGCGATTGGGCGCGACCTTGCGCTGCTTCCGTATTGGGCTATGGAATGCGACACGGTTGTTGTGCCGGATGTGGGGGAGTGCGAGAGGTTTCTTTCCGCCTTGCCGCTTTCAAGGCGCGGCAAGACGCTTGTGGCCTCGCTTGGTGATGCTCGCGGCGCGGCGGTTGAGCCTTGGGGCTGGGACAATGCCGTGGCTTGCGCGGCGCGGAAAGCCGGACTTGAAGCGGGCGTGGGGGGAAACGGAATAAATGTGTTGTCGCGGCTGCAAAACCGCCGTTTCAGTTCCGCTTTTCTCAACAAGTTGTTGCCGCACTTGCGTTCCAATGAAAAACTTGCGGGTTTGCGCTTTGCCGGGGAGTCGCATTTCGCCGCGAGCGAGCAGGAGGCGGCGGAGATAATGGGAAAACTCGGGAAATGTGTGCTGAAACGCCCTGTTTCGGGAAGCGGAAGGGGAATTTTAATTGCCGAAAACGGAATGGGTAAAAGGGAGCGGGACTGGTGTCGCGCATCGTGCCGCAGGGGCGGTGGCGTGGAAATACAACGCTACTGCGAAAAGATTGCCGACTTTGCAATGGAGTTCCGCAAAGAAGCGGGTAAGCCGTATGAGTTTTTGGGGTATTCAGAATTTTCCACTGATGCCGGCGGCGGGTATGGCGGGAACTTTCTTTCGCAAGGCTCGCAGCGCGGAGAGGATATATGGCGCATCGCAGGGGCTTCGGCGGAGCAGGTGGCGGCTTTTGAACTTTGCATAAAAGAAATGCTCGGCAGCTGCGTGCCGGAGTATGCCGGATTTCTCGGGATTGACATGATGCTGTGCAAAACAGGGCAGGGGACGGCTGTATTCCCATGCGTGGAGATGAATTTCCGCCACACTATGGGAATGGTCGCAAACTCGCTCGGTATAGTCCCCGCCGAGGGCTGCGCGGCATGGTTCAGAATATTGTACAAAAGCCGCCGTGGCGAACTTCTTGCCGAAACGCGGAAACTTGCCGGCGGTATGCCGTTGGAGAAAGCCAATTCAAACGGCGGCCGCGAATGTTTTGCTGCGGGCTACCTGCCGCTGACTCCGGTCAAGGCGGACACGCAGTTTCATGCCTGTATGTTTTTTGAGCGCGACGGACGTTTCGCGGATTCACTTTAGCTTGCCGCGCAGGAATTTTGCAGTGTAGCTTTCCTTGCACTCTGCCACCTGCTCGGGCGTGCCTTCGGCGATGATTTTTCCGCCACCCCTGCCTCCTTCCGGCCCGAGGTCTATTATGTAGTCGGCACTCTTTATGATTTCCATGTTGTGCTCTATCACGATTACCGAATGCCCCTTGTCGATAAGCGAGTTGAACGCGAGCAGAAGCTTCTTCGTGTCGTGGAAGTGGAGTCCTGTTGTTGGTTCGTCAAATATGAACAGCGTGGGCTTCGTCTTGCCCATTCCGAGATAGTACGCCAGCTTCACCCTTTGGTTTTCGCCGCCGGAAAGTGTTGACGACGACTGTCCGAGCTTTATGTAGCCAAGTCCCACGTCTTGCAGCGGTTTCAGGCTTTTCGCTATGTTGGGGCGGCTGTGCTCCATGAAGAAATCTATCGCCTGGTTCACCGTCATTTCAAGAATGTCGTAAATGTTTTTCTCCCCGAACTTCACGTCAAGGATGTCTTTCTTGAAGCGTTTGCCGTGGCATTCGTCGCAGGTAAGCACAAGGTCGGCCATAAACTGCATCTCGACTTTTATCACGCCCTCGCCCTTGCAGGTTTCGCAACGCCCGCCGTCTGCGTTGAACGAGAAGTGGGCCGGCGTATATCCCATCTGCACCGCAAGAGGCTGCGATGCCATCAGGCGGCGTATCTCGTCGTAGGCCTTTATGTATGTTACGGGATTGGAGCGCGACGACTTGCCTATCGGCTCTTGGTTTACAAACTCCACCGCAGATATTTCGCCGATGTCGCCGCCAAGGGAGGTAAATTCGCCGGGGCGGTCGCAAACTTCGTCGAAATGCCGCTTGAGCCCGCGATAAAGTATGTCCCTCACAAGGGTTGACTTGCCCGAGCCGCTGACTCCGGTAACGGCGCACAGGATGTTGAGGGGGAACTTCACGCTTATGTTCTTGAGGTTGTTTTCCCGTGCGCCTGTTATCTCTATGAAGTTGTTCCATGCGCGGCGCGAGAGCGGCACTTCCACTTTCTCCTCTCCGAGCAGGTAGCGCAGCGTGTGGCTGTTTGTGCCTCTTTTAAGGCCGCTCATGTCTCCCGCATAGACTATCTCCCCTCCGTTGCGCCCGGCTTCAGGTCCTACGTCAATTATATAGTCCGCCTCGCGGATTATTTCCTCGTCGTGTTCAACCACCACCACAGTGTTGCCGAGTTTTTGCAGTCTGCGCAGGACTTTAATAAGTCGGTCGGTGTCGCGGCTGTGCAGACCGATGCTCGGCTCGTCGAGGATGTAGAGTGCGCCCACAAGGCTGCTGCCCAGAGACGTTGCAAGACTTATGCGCTGGCTTTCGCCTCCCGACAGCGTGTTGCTTGCGCGGTTCAGCGTGAGATAGCCCAGCCCCACGTCCACGAGGTAGCCCAGGCGGCTGTTTATCTCGTTCAGCAGCCTTTTGGCTATGTTGCGGTCGGTTTCCGTCAGTTCGAGCCTTGCGAAGAACTTTTGCAGCTCGTCTATTGGCATAGCCACAAGCTCGGTGATGTCCCTGCCGGCTATTTTCACGTATCTTGCTTCGGGTTTGAGCCTTGTGCCGCCGCACACGGGGCATACGGTGCGCCCGCGATAGCGCGCCGCCATCACGCGGTACTGTATCTTGTATTTGTTGGCTTCCACCATTCTGAAAAACGCGTCGATGCTCACCTGCTGGTCTTCGGGCAGCGCACGCTCGGCTTCGCTTCCGTGCCAAAGTATGGCCTTTTCCTTTTGCGTGAGGTCGAAGTAGGGTTTGAAAATGGGGAACTTGTCGCGCTTTGCCCTGCGGCAGAACTCGTCTTTCCATATTCCCATCTTCTCTCCCCGCCAGCACACCACCGCGCCCTCGTAAACGCTTTTCGACTTGTCGGGGATTACAAGGTTTTCGTCTATCCCGATAGTCTTGCCTATGCCTCCGCACGCCGGGCACGCGCCGAGCGGGGAGTTGAACGAGAACATGTTGTCGTTGGGTTCTTGGAATGTTATCCCGTCGGCTTCGAAGCGCGTCGAGAAGCGGTTTGTGATTCTTGCGGGATAGAAGCGCAGAAGGCATTCGCCGTCGCCCTCGAAAAATGCAGTCTCCACCGAGTCGGCAAGCCGCGACAGGGCTTCCTGGCAGTTGCTCACGCTCAGGCGGTCTATGACCACGAACAGGTCTTCGGCTTTCGCGCTCTCCACATCGGGGGAGTTGGCGAAGTCTTCCGCCTTAACCACACTGCCGTCGGCGTCTATGCGCGTAAGCCCCTGCTGGGTGTTCACGAGAAGCTGCTCCTTCAGCGTGCGCCCCCCGCGCACCTTCAGCGGGGCGCAGACGGTGAATTTCGTGCCTTCGGGATAGGAGAGCGCACACTTCACCACGTCGGCGGGGGTGTCGTGGCGCACTTCAGTGCCGCTTACGGGCGAGAT
>CAKRMO010000020.1 GCA_934364765.1 uncultured Bacteroidaceae bacterium
TAGGAATGGAGGGCATGCTCCACGCGTTGCAGGTAACGCAGGACGAGAAACTGCGTCCTGTTGCGGAAAAACTTGTGGATTTGTTTCTGAAAGTTGACCTTACCGGCATAAAGGCGCAGACCCATGCCTCGCTTACGGCAATGAGGGGACTGATAAGGTATGCCGACATAACAGGGAAGCCGGAGTATGTAAACGAGGTGGAGAAACGCTGGGAAGTTTACCGCAAATACGGCATGACAGAGCTTTATGGAAACTACAACTGGTTCTGCCGTTACGACACATGGACAGAGCCGTGCGCAATAGTGGACGCCTTTATCGTGGCTTCGCAGCTGTGGCAGCATACGGGCAAGGCGGAATACCGCGATGACGCAGAGCGCATATACTATAACGCAATTTGCCTTGCGCAGAGAAGCAACGGCGGCTTCGGCTTGGAGAACAGCCCGGGCAGGGCAAACAATACGCACTCCGTTACGGTGAACTGCGACGAGGCCCACTGGTGCTGCACTATGCGCGGAGGCGAAGGGCTTGGACGCGCTGCCGGCTTTACGGCTTTCAAAAAGGACGGTGAACTTGCATTCCCGTTTTTCAGGGATGTGAATGTGTACGAAAAAATTGCCGGAGGCGATGTATGGATGGATATGACAACTGCATATCCTTTTGGCAACGAAGTGTCGGTAAAGGTTAAGGCTGCTCCCCGCCGCAAATTCACGCTGGCGTTGGAGAAGGCTTCGTGGATGAAGGAGTATGCGGTGAAGGTGAACGGCAAGAACGTGAAATATTCCGAGGAGGACGGACTTGCGAAAATCACGCGGCGTTTCAAGGCCGGCGACGATGTTACTGTATCTTTCCAAATGGCGCCGCATTTCGTGGGCATGGTGAATGCCGAAAACAGCAACGCCGGTGATTTTAGGGTAATGTGCGGCCCGCTGGTGCTTGGTTGCGCAGTGGGGGAAAATGGAAACATTTCCTATGGCGAAGAATTTGGCGGCAGCGTGAAAGACGGCTTCAAAGGGAAAAAGAGCGGCGTGGAATTGTCTCCGATATACCATTTGATGTCCCCGAAAGTGAATATGGCTGCAAAACCGGCTTTTTCGCGCCGGATAGTGTTCACGCGGTGAAAAACAATTGCTAACAAATACATTTCAATATGTTTACGGAAGAAGACAGAAAACAATTCGCCAAAAAGGGAATTGACGAGAAAATAGTTGAAAGGCAGCTTGGCTTGTTCAAGACAGGCTTTCCTTTCAAGAAACTGTATGCTGCGGCATCGGCGGAAAAGGGAGTTTCCAAATACGACGAAAGCCGGCGGCTTGCCTATGTGGAGGAGTGGGACAATTATTGCAGGACAGGCAAGGCAAGGCTTGTGAAGTTTGTCCCCGCTTCGGGTGCGGCAAGCCGTATGTTCAAGAATATGTTCGCATTCCTTGATGCGGGATATGATGAGCCGAAAACCGACTTTGAGAAAAAGTTTTTCGGCAACATAAGTCATTTTGCATTTTACGAGGCGCTTGATACCGTTTGCCGCAAGCTGTATGGCAAGGAAATTCCGGCACTCGTGAAAACAGGCAGGTGCAAGGACATTGTGGCGGCAATGCTCGGGGAGCAGGGGCTGAACTATGGCAAAAAGCCCAAAGGCTTGCTGCTTTTCCACAGTTACGATGACGGCGCGCGCACTCCTGTTGAAGAGCATCTGCTTGAGGGAAAACTTACGGCGGCGCAGGATGACGGAGAGGTGAACCTGCATTTCACTATTTCGCCGGAACACCGTAGGCTTTTTGAAAAGCTCCTTGCCGAAAAAGTTCCCGTTATGGAGCAGAAGACAGGCTGCAAGTTTAATGTAAGCCTTTCGGAACAAAAACCCAAGACCGACACCGTTGCGGCGACTCCTGATAACGAACCGTTCAGAAACGCTGACGGCTCGATACTTTTCCGTCCGGGGGGGCATGGCGCACTTATAGAGAATTTGAACGACATTGACGCGGACATCATATTCGTGAAGAATATAGACAATATAGTTCCCGAAAGACTGATGCCCGACACCGTAAACTACAAGAAACTGCTTGCTGGCAAACTGGTGTCGGTTCAAAAACAGTTGTTCGCCTATTTGGAGGAACTTGAAGGTGGCCTGCCCGATGACGAAACCCTAAATGAGATGAAGGGCTTCCTTGAAACGGAACTTTGCACAATCCGCCCCGGTGTGGAGTTTGAGAGCAGCCTCGAATTTGCCGACTATCTTTACTGCAAGTTCAACCGTCCGTTGCGTGTGTGCGGCATGGTTAGAAATGTGGGCGAGGCCGGGGGCGGCCCGTTCCTTGTTTACAATAGCGACGGCAGCATTTCCCCGCAGATACTTGAAAGCTCGCAGATTGACATCGCAGACGAGAAGAGCCGCAATATGTTTGAGAACGGTTCTTACTTCAACCCGGTGGATTTGGTTTGCGGCGTAAAGGATTACAAAGGAGAAAAGTTTGACTTGAGGAATTATGTTGACCATACGGCGGGCTTTATTTCCCACAAGTCAAAGGACGGCAAGGAGCTGAAGGCGCTTGAGCTGCCCGGTCTTTGGAATGGCGGAATGAGCGACTGGAACACGGTGTTTGTTGAAGTGCCGCTTTCAACTTTCAATCCCGTGAAAACGGTTAACGACCTTTTGCGGCTCCAACACCAATAATTATATGTACGAATACAAGTATCCTCATCCTGCCGTTACGGCGGATTGTGTGGTTTTCGGCGTGGATTTTTCGGGCGAGCCGAAGCTGCTTTTGATTGAGCGTGCCAACGAGCCGTGCAAAGGCAGGTGGGCTTTTCCCGGGGGCTTTATGAACATTGGCGAAACCGCAGAGCAGTGCGCGTCGCGTGAGTTGTTGGAAGAGACAGGCCTTGAAATAAATGAATGGAGAGAGGTTGGCGTTTTTTCCACGGTTGACCGCGACCCGCGTGAGAGGGTTGTTACCGTAGCGTTCTGCGTCGTTATTCTCGGCGAAAACCTTTGCGAAGTGGAAGGCGGCGATGACGCGCACAGTGCAATGTGGTGCAAACTTTCCGAGCTCCCGCCTTTGGCTTTTGACCATGAACAGATTTTGGAGAAGGCATTGGCGATTATGGGCTTGAGCCGCACAAAGCATTTGACAAACTTGCTGCTTGGGGCTGCCGTGGGGGACATCTGCGGCTCGTCATACGAGTTCGCCCCTTGCAAGGACTATGACAGGCTCGACATTACCAACGAAAAATCCGACTACACGGACGACACCGTATGCACGTTCGCTGTGGCAAAGGCGTTGATGGACGGTGGGGATATGTCGTTGTACTTGCAGGAATTTTGCAAGGAGGATATGTTTCGCGGCTATGGCTCCGGGTTTATAAAATGGCTTATCAATCCAACGCCCAAGCCTTACGGAAGCTATGGCAACGGTTCCGCGATGCGCTGCAGTTCCGCCGCTTTCCTTGCCAATGACGAGAAAATGTGTGTGTATCTGGCGGAAAAAACGGCGGCCTGCACCCACAACCATCCCGAGGGCATAAAGGGGGCGGTGGCGACGGCTTTGGCGATATACCATTTGCTGCACGGGAAAGACAAAGGCTATGTGCGCAAAAACGTACTGGAACACTATTACCCCGATTGGGCGGAATGCACCTTGGACGGGCTGCGGGCGGATTACGAATTTGACGAGACTTGCCAAAAGACCGTCCCAGTGGCTCTGCTCGCCTTTCTCGAGTCGGCGGACTATGAGGACTGCATAAAGAAAGCCATTTCCATGGGCGGGGATGCCGACACGCTTGCCGCCATAGCCGGGCCAATGGCCTATGCATTCTACCGCCACATTCCCGAAAGGCTTTTGAGGCTGGCATACGGCATACTTCCGCTAAGTATGCTTGAAATAAGTTACAAATTTGACGCTTTGGCAAATATTCCTTTGCAAAGGTGAAAAGTTTTACAATATGCCTTGAAAGCGGACGTTCTTTAATAAAAACATAGAAAGTCTTGGATATGCTCTTATATATGATAATAGGCTTCGTGGTGAGCTTGCTGTTCACGTTTTTCCTCATGCCCCATGTGCTGAGGTTCTGCAAGGAGAAGCGCCTCTACGATATGCCTAACGCACGTAAGATTCACCATTGCGCCGTGCCGCGCTTGGGCGGGACGCTGTTCATGCCGGCAATGCTTGTCGGCATGATACCGTCGCTGATGGCCTATATTTTTGTGTCGTCAGAAAGCAAACTGATGCAGATTTCCTCGTTTGTGCTTATTGCGGGCGTTTTCATCATATATATAATAGGCGTGGTTGACGACATCATCGGTGTAAGGGCAAGCCGCAAGTTTCTTGTGCAGACGGTGGCCGCCTGTTTCTTTCCCGCGTGCGGGCTGTATCTCAACAACCTTTACGGACTTTTCGGCATATATGCCATTCCCGCTGTGGTGAGCTATCCGCTCACGGTTTTCCTCGTGCTTGTGGTGGTGAACGCCATTAATCTCATCGACGGAATAGACGGTCTTGCTTCGGGTCTGTGTTTCCTTATAATAGGGGTGTTTGCATGGCTGTTTTGGAAGATATCCCCATCGGTTTATTCAATAATGGCGTGTACGCTGATGGGCACTCTCGCCTCGTTTTTCTATTACAATGTGTTTGGAAAAGTTGAGAAAGGCACAAAGACCTTTATGGGTGATTCGGGAAGTCTGATACTTGGCTACGCCATAGCCTACCTTGCGCTGAAGTTTGCGATGTACAACCCTAATGTGCTGCCTTACAGGGGCGACGCGCTGTTGTGGTCGTACACAATTTTGATAATCCCCACTTTCGACCTTGCACGCGTGGCTTTGGGCAGGATAGCGCGCCACCGTTCTGTTTTCGATGCTGACAAGACGCATATACACCACTTGATAATGGGCGCGGGCTTCACGCAGCATCAGGCCCTTGCCATTATCCTTTCGTTTTTCGCTTTGTTCTGTTTCATGAACGCCGCTCTTTATGAGGGCGGGGTGGGCTTTACAGCCATTTTGGCAATCGACATCGCCGTGTATGCCGCCTTTTTCGCGGGGTTGGCTATGGTTAAAAGGGCAGAAGCCAAAAAACAAGGGCGGTAGTTCCTAAGGAAGCTGCGGTTATTGTTGGTTGCCGGCATTCCGGGACGCATATATAGGCGTGCGATTTCACGGAAAACCGGCAAGCTGGGTAAATCTTTGAGAAACAGAAAGAAACCGGCAATTTAACATATAAAGGCAGTCGCCTGTTTTTCAGGGTGTTGCAAGGCGTGGAAAAAGGGTCTGATGTAATTTAAATTATATCAGACATAATTTTTTCTACATAGGACGTAGTTTTTCCTACATCAGATGTAGTTTTTGCGGAGTGGGACTGTTTTCGCGCCGCGTTTGTTATTGTGGGCGGTTTTGTGTTTTGCCGGCAAATTTTTGTTTGGTGTCAATGGAATTTGCGCGTGCAAATATTGCGGACTTGGATAATTTGGTTTAACTTTGCCCAGACGTATTTTATTGACAACAATGAGACGAGCGGTTCTTGCCATAATAACATCTGTTTTAATCGTGGATTGCGCCTTGGCGCAGGTATTGCAGCGCCATTTGCGGGAAAAGGAAGCGAAGCCCACGTACAACGAAATGGTGGTCAGCAAATATGTTGACACCATAGCTGTGGTGATGGCCGTGGATTCCGCCACCAGAGAGGCAAGGCAGGAGGAGACCGTGCTCAACAACCCTTATTATTACCCTTTGCTGCTTCACCCCACGCTCTACAACTCCCCGGTGAAGGATGTAATGAAGTGCGACTGGAAACCGGCGCGCCTTGGAGTGGCCTCACCTTTGCTGCCGCCGGCAAACACGCAGTTTGGCGACAGTGTGGAGCAGAGTATGCTCGCCACAATGATGTGGGCATACACCAATGTGCCGTGGCTTGTGGGAACAACCCAAAAGGACATAGACAACGCGGCGGGAATAAGAAAGGAGATTATCGAAAGCCCCGTGAAGGAGGTAACGCACATCACCCCGCAAAGGGAGGAGAAGATAGATCTCGGAATAGAGGATGCCTCGTATAAGGTAATTACGCGCCGCCCGAACTTTTGGACGTTCAACGGCAGGCTTTTTTACAGCATGGGGCAGAACTATTTCTCCTCCAAGGGGGTGCAGAATAACAACACGTTCAGGGTGGAGACGGAGTTCAATGTAAATTACGACAATTCGCGGGGGTTCAGCCAGAAAAACAATGTAAAGGCACGTTTGGGCTTCACAAGCCAAAGCAAGGACAAGAAACACAAGTATATAACGAGCGACAACCGTTTGGAAATGACCAACGAGTTCGCATTGAGAGCTGTAAAGCATTGGGAATACACGTTTAGGGTGGTGTCGTGGACACACCTTTATCCAAAATACGCGAGCAACAGCGACTATGTGACTGAAGATTTCCTTTCTCCGCTTACAAGCAACTTTGCGTTGGGTATGAAATACAGTATTGACTTTAAGACAAAGAAACGCGCCAACGTTTTTCATTTTGACATAACATTGTCTCCGCTTTCATACAACGCAATATATTGCGACCGCAAGGCACTGCGAAACAGCAAGGGCATTCCAAGAAAACACCATGCCTATAATTCGTTCGGTCCTTCTGCAAACCTGAATTATAATTGGAACATTTCGAAGAACATCAGCACGCAGGGCAACATATATTACTATTCGGACTATCACCGTGTGGAGGCGCGCTGGAGCAGCACAACGAACTTTACCATAAACAAGTATCTGACGAGTTCCCTGTATTTGTTCCCCACCTTCAACGACAACCGCTTTGTGAAAGGCAAGCGTGAGCTGTTCAATATTCAGGAGACGCTTTCAATGGGCCTGACGATAAACTTCCGGTAAAAATGAAAATAAGGGGAATAGTTGGCTGCCTTGCCGGTTTGGCGGTTCTTGGCTGCATTAAGATTTGCGGCAATAACGGCGGTGAAATAACGGTCTCAAAAAGTGTGGGGCGCACTGTGGTGCAAAAAGATGCCAGTAATGACAACGGCAATGCCAAGGCGGCTTCCGGCGAGAGCAATGAAAAGGTAAGGCAAAAGAACGAGCGTCAGATAGAAGTCCCGGCTAAATTGCACGGCACGCCGGAACGCCTGCTCAGGCGTATGGCCTATACGCTTTCGTTCAACCGCGATACAAACCAGCCCAACTGGGTGGCGTGGTGTTTGGAAGATACAGAAACCGACGGCAATATAAGGCGGCGCGATGAGTTTTTGGCCGATGCCGACATACCTTTGCCACACAGGGTTGAGCCTGACGATTACAGTCATAGCGGATATGACCGTGGGCACATGGCTCCGGCGGCCGACATGAAGTTTGACGCACAGGCGATGAAGGAGTGCTTTTACATGAGCAACATTTGCCCGCAGACTCATGAGCTTAACGCCGGCGCGTGGAGCAAACTCGAAAAGGCGTGCCGCCGTTGGGCGGACAAATTCGGGGAGGTGTACATCGTTTGCGGCCCTATATTCTATAAAGGCAAACATAAAAGCATTGGCAAAAACCTTGCGATACCAGTGCCGGACGCCTTTTTCAAATGCGTGTATGGAGTGAACAACGGCAAGCCGCAGGCGATAGGTTTTGTGATGAGGAACAGTGCGTCGAAGCAAAACATGAACGCTTCGGCAATGACTGTTGACGAAGTGGAGGAGATTACAGGCATGGATTTCTTTCCCAACCTCCCCGACAAGATAGAGAACAAGGTGGAGAGCGAATGATCTATAAAAAACTGGCAATAGCTTTTAGGAATACGGATAGCAAAAAGGCGCTTCTTGACTGGGGAAGCGCCTTTTTTGTGAATTGCAGGAAATCATTCCTTGTAGTAAACCCTTTTCACCCGTTCGCTAACGGAGGTAAGAATTTCGTAGGGAATTGTCCCCAATATGTCGCTTAAAACGGTAACAGGCAGGTTGTCGCCGAAAATCTCAACGCTGTCGCCCTCTTTGCACGGTATGTCGGTAACGTCAATCATCGCCACGTCCATGCAAATGTTGCCTACGTAGGGCGATTTTGCGCCGTTGACAAGGCAGTAGCCGTTCCCACACCCAAGATGACGGTCAAGCCCGTCGGCGTATCCAATGGGAATGGCGGCAATCCTGCTGTCGCGTGTCAGATGACCTTTGCGCGAATACCCAACTGTGTCCTCTTTTCTCACATTGTGAATTTGGAGTATTGTAGTGCGCAATGCAGCCACATTGTGTATGGTCTTGTTTGTGAACGGGTCGATGCCATAAAGTCCCAATCCGAGCCTCACCATGTCAAGGTGGTATTCTGGGAAACGCTCTATGCCCGCAGTGTTGCAGATGTGCCTCAGGATTTTGTCGGGAAAAGCTTCCCGTAATTTAAGGCTGGCTTTGTTGTAGGTTTCAAACTGGCGTTTTGTGAAATCGTTGAATATTTCACCGTCGCTTCCCACGAAATGCGAGAACACGGAGCGTGGCACTACGGCGTTTTGCGCTTTAAGGCGTGAAATAAGTTCGTCGATTTCTTCCGGCACAAACCCCAGGCGGTGCATCCCGGAGTCTATTTTCACGTGAATGGGGTAGTGGGTAACTCCCTCGCGTTTGGTTTCCTTTATCATCGCGTCAAGAATCCTGAAACTGTAAATTTCGGGTTCAAGGTTGTATTGCAGCATTGTGCGGAAAGCGGTCATTTCCGGGTTCATCACCATTATATTTGCCGTGATTCCTGCGTTGCGCAGCGCAACTCCCTCATCGGCGACTGCCACTGCGAGATAGTCCACGCCATGTTCCTGGAGTGTGCGTGAAACCTCAAGTGCGCCGCTGCCATATGCCGAGGCTTTCACCATGCACACAATCTTTGTGCCGTGTTTCATGAATGAGCGGTAATGGTTGAGGTTTTCAACTATTGCTCCGAGGTTTACGTTCAGTGTCGTCTCATGCACCTTTTTTGTGAGCAGGTCGTAAATTCTTTCAAAGCCGAACTTCCTCGCCCCTTTCAGCAGCACAGTGTCGCCGTTGAGGTTTTCCAGCTCCCCGCTTTCGGTCAGTTCCTCTGTGGTATTGAAGAATTTGGAGTTTACCTTGAAGAATTTTGCGTTTTCGCCAATCTCTTCCCCCACACCTATAAACAATTGCGGTTTGCGCGAATTAACCATTTCTGCCACCTTGGCGTAAAGCTCCCCGCTTTCCATTCCGCTTTGCAGAATGTCGCTCAGTATTACGATTTGGCGGCTGCCGGCTTTTGCGCTGCGCCGGTTTAGAAAGTCGAGGGCTATGTCGAGCGAGTTTACGTCCGAGTTGTACGAATCGTTTATTATTGTGCAGTGGTTTGTTCCCTGCGTAACTTCCATGCGCATTGCCAGCGGTTCGAGGCGTTCCATTCCCTTTGCGATTTCATCGGGGGATTTTTTCAGATAAAGGCAGATTGCAAGGCAGTGGATGCTGTCGTTTACGGACGCATCGTCAATGAAAGGGATTGTGTATTTCCCGGAGCATCCGTTGTAGGAGTATTCGATTTCCGTCCCGTTGTCTTTTTTGCAGATGCCGCTTATGAACAGCGGCGCTTCCCGGTCTGTTTTCGACCACGCCAGAAGGCGGTGGGAAATTTTGCCCAATTTTACGCAGCGGTCAATGGTTTTATCGTCCGAGCAATACACCAGAATTTCGCAGTCCTTGAACAGGCGCAGTTTCTCGCGGCATTTTTCCTCGATGTTGCGGAAGTTTTCCTGGTGTGCGCTCCCCAGGCTCACCATGACGCCTATTGTGGGCTGCACTATGTCGCGCAGAGCCTCCATTTCCCCGGGCTGTGAAATGCCGGCTTCAAAAATTCCGAGCTGCGTAGTCTCGTCCAAAAGCCATACAGACAAAGGTACGCCGATTTGCGAGTTATAGCTGCGCGGGGAGCGGGTTATTCTTATTGTCGGAGACAGAAGTTGGTTCAGCCATTCCTTTACCATTGTTTTGCCGTTGCTTCCCGTGATGCCTATTACAGGAATGCTGTATTGTTCGCGGTGGCGTTCGGCAAGGCGTTGCAGGGCTTTTAACGCCGAGGGTATTTGCAGAAAATTTGCGCCGGGAAATGCCGTTTTCCAATCTTGCGGCAGCGTGGTTACAACAAAGTTGCGGACACCGCGCATATACAGTTCCGGAATGAAATCGTGTCCGTCTCCCG
>CAKRMO010000021.1 GCA_934364765.1 uncultured Bacteroidaceae bacterium
GAAGGCGACGACACGCAGTTCTACACGCCTACAAACCTCCCGGTGGTGATTATAAACACCGACGGTGCAAGAACAATAGACACAAAAGAGGTTTACCTGCCCGCCATAATAAGCGTGATTTCAAATTCGGGCAAGGACTTTTATTCCGACAGCCTTGAAGTAAGGGGCAGAGGCAACGCCTCGTGGAATTTTCCAAAAAAGCCTTACAAACTGAAGCTCGCGAAAAAGAAAAGGCTGCTCGGTATGCCGGCAAAGGCAAGAAAGTGGACGCTGATAAACAACTACGGCGACAAGACGCTAATGAGAAACGCGATAGCGTTCAAGATAAGCGAGGCGGTGGGCATGGACTACACGCCGGCGTGCAAGATGGTGGATGTCATAGTCAACGGGGAATACGAAGGAACTTACCAACTTTGCGACCAGATAGAGGTGAGGAAAAACCGCGTGGGCATAACCGAAATGACGCCGGAGGACATAACAGCCCCGAACCTCACGGGAGGATACCTTCTTGAGATTGACGCATACGCCGACCAGGAAAAATCAAAATTCACCACATCCTCCAGCGCGTACAGCCTGCCCGTAACAATAAAGTCGCCCGACGAGGACGACATCGCGCAAGTGCAGTACAACTACATAAAGAACTATTTCAGCGGGATGGCAACGCGCCTTGCCGGAAACCTTTACCTTAACCCCCAAGTGGGCTACCGCAACTACCTTGACCCCGAATCGTTCCTCAAGCACTTCATTGTGGGCGAGCTGAGCGGCAACACCGACACCTACTGGAGCGTTTACATGTACAAGGACCGCGACTCCACGCGCTTCCGCACGGGGCCGGTGTGGGACTTCGACCTTGCCTTTGAGAACGACTCGCGCATACATCCCGTTTCGGGCATAAAGACATTTCTCTACGCCTCATCCAGAAGTTCGTGCGCCGGAAACATGAGGGGCTTCGTGGGGCGCGTGATAGGCGCGGAGAAAGAACGCCTGAAGCATATCTGGAGCAAGGCGAGATACGACAGAGGGCTGACAGCCGACAACCTCACCCACATTATCGACAGCCTGCAAAGCGAGCTTGAAGAGTCGCAAAAGCTGAACTTCATACGGTGGCCGATAATGAACCAGATAGTCCACCAGGAATACCAGTGCGCAGGCTCGTTCGAGAACGAGGTGCAGGTGGTGCGCGACTACCTTGCCTACCGCCTGCCCTGGATGGACAGCATGATAGGCCTCACCCCGGTTGGCATAAACGGCAGCAAGGTTTCCGAGGGAAGCGTAACCGCCGTGGCGGGCGGCGTGAGGATAGACGGGCTTGCCTCCGAAGCCGTTGCAAATGTGTATGAAATTAGCGGAATTGAGGTTGTGCGTACGGAAGTTGGCCGTGGCGGAAAGACCATAAGCCTTGCGCCCGGAATATACATCGTGAAGGTTGAAACCGGCGGCGGAACGCTCAAAAACAAAGTTGTCGTGAAATAGCCCGGCTCTGCGCGGGTTCGGATAAAACGCTTCCAAAATCCGGGCGTTGTTGCACAGGGCGTATGCCATACGCCCATGCAAATTGCGCAAAAACGTAATCGCCCATCCTTTCCCAAACACCCCGAAAACCACATAGGACATAGAAAAAACTATGTCCTATGTAGGAAAAATTATGTCTGATATAATCCAAACTACATCAGACCTTTTTTTGCCGTTTGCAAACACCTGGAAAAACAAAACGTTACAAAGAACATTCTTAATATAATTATCGTTTTGTAAACCAACGCTTTATGCATTTGACGCAAACGTGCCGGACGCTTTAAGACAGCATCCGGCACGCGTATTTCAAGGGTTATGCCCTCGGGGCGGCTTTCAGTTGGTTTTGTATTTGTACTCCACCTTGGCGAGTTCGGCGTTGGCCTTGACAATCTTCTCGCCGAGTTTGCTTTTCGCCTCCCTCACCCTTGCGGCAATGTCCTTGTCGGTGAGGGCAAGTATCTCCTCTGCAAGCACTGCGGCGTTTTTCGCCGCGTTCACGCCTACGGTGGCAACGGGAATGGCGGGCGGCATCTGGACTATAGAGAGCAGCGCGTCAAGTCCGTCGAGCATCCCCTTTATGGGCACGCCAATCACGGGCAGCGTGGTGTGGGCGGCAATCACTCCCGGAAGGGCGGCGGCCATTCCCGCAGCGGCGATAATCACCCTGATGCCCCGCGCCTCGGCCCCCTTGGCAAACTCGCAGACCTCCACCGGGGTGCGGTGGGCCGAAAGGGCGTTAATCTCGAAAGGTATCTCCATTGAATCAAGCTCGGCAGCGGCTTTCTCCATCACGGGAAGATCGCTCGTGCTGCCCATTATAATGCTTACTAAAGGCTTCATAATATGAATTGTTTATACGAATAATATGCTGATGAAACCGCAGAAAAATCCCACAAGCGTCCCCACGCCCACCTGCGAAAGCGTGTGCTGGCGCAGCACTATCCTGCTCGAGCCCACAGCCCCCGCCATGACTATCGTAAGGCACAGCCACCACGTGGGGTCGAACGAGAAGATGAACGAAAAGGCGAGCAACGCGCCTATTACGCCCCCCGCCGCTGCGGAATGGGTGCTGATTTTGAACCAGCGGTTTATTATCGTGCACACAAGCTGTATGGCGAGCGCGCCCACAAGTATGCCGCTCATGAAATGGGGCATCCGCATTCGCATCATCACGTAGAGGCAGCAGCCGTAGCACACCATGCTCAGTATGTAGGGCACAAGGCGGCGCGTGCGCAGGCTCGCCTGGTGGCGCGTCCAGCCGTTTATCTTGCGGTAAAGGTAAATCGACAGCAGCGGCAGCACCACGGTGAACACATACACTATGACAAGCACCGTAAGCTTGACGCTAACCGGCAAAAGGCTCATGTAGCTGAAAAGCAACAGCACTATGAACGCTATCACCGGGAAATAAAACGGCTTGAAAAGCACCGAGATAATCTTGGAAACCTGTATGAGAAATTTGTCTGTCATTTTCTTAAGCGCGCAACCGGCAGTCCCAGCTGCATACGGTATTTAGCCACCGTGCGGCGCGCCACCGGAAAGCCCTTTTCCTTGAGCATTTCGGCAAGCGCCTCGTCGGGGTAGGGATTTTTCTTGTCTTCGCCCTCTATTATTTCCGCCAGGGCCTTGCGTATGGCGACTGTGGAGTGCACGTCTCCGTCGGGCGTTACAAACTTGTCGTTGAAGAAGAATTTCAATGGGAACACGCCGAACTCCGTCTCAACATATTTGCTGTTGCTCACGCGCGAAACCGTGGAGATGTCAAGCCCCGTGCGCTGCGCAATGTCGCGCAGTATCATCGGCTTCAGCAAAGTGTCGTCGCCCTCGATGAAGAAATCCTTCTGAAACTCCACTATCGCCTCCATTGTGGCGAGCAGGTTCTTGCGGCGGCGGTTTACGGCGTCTATGAACACTTTTGCCGACTCCACCTTCTGGCGCGTGTAGATGTACGTGTCCTTCTGGCGGCGCGTGAGCGTGCTGCGGTTTTTGGAATACTCGGCCAGGGTGTTGCGGAAAGAGCGGCTCACCCTCAGCGGCGGCACTTCGCCCTCGTTGAGATACACTTTCAGGTTGCCGTTTCCGTCGTTCTCCACGCGGAAATCGGGCGTAACCTCCTGCGAAGCCCCGGACGACATCTCGTTGAGCGCGCTGCCCGGGCGCGGGTTCAAATGCCTTATCTCCGACACCACCCTGTCCATCACAGCCTTGTCAACGTGCAGCCGCTCGGATATCTTGTCCCAGCGCTTGCGCGTGAAGTCCTTGTAGCACTTGTCTATAACCTGAAGCTCCAGGCTCTTGTAAGGCGACTTGTTGTCATCGGCGAGAATTTGTATCCTCAGGCATTCCTGCAAACTGCGCGCCCCGATGCCGCGAGGCTCGAAAGTCTGCATCACAGCCACAAGTTTGTCTATCTCCTGCGGCGAAACGTCAATGTTGTGGTATATTCCCATCTCGTCGCTGAGCCTTTGCGAATCCTTGCGCAGGAAGCCGTCGTTGTCGAGCGAGCCTATGAGGTAAACCATCACCTTCTTCTGCTCGTCCGTCAGGTCGTGCTCCGCAATCTGTGAGGTCAGTTCCTCGTAGAGCGAAGTCTGCTGCCCGAAAGGCAGGCCGCCGCCCTTTTCATCATCGCCGTTGTTTGAGTTTAGCAGGTAGTCGGGCGTGTCGTCATCATTCAGATAGTCGGCAAGGGCGTCATCGCGCGAGCTTTCCGCGCCCTCCGCCCCCGGCTCCTCAAAGCCGTCTCCCGCCGGTTCGTCCTCGTCTTGCCTTTCGCCGTCATTGCCCTCCTCAAGAGCCTCGTTGTCGAGAATTTCGTCCTTCACCCGCTGCTCGAAATCGCGCAGCGGAAGCTCCAGAAGGTGCACCTGCAAAAGCTGTTGCGGTGTAAGCGTCTGGCTGAGTGTCTGCCCTTGTGTCTGTATAAGCCGTTGTGCCACGAAGTGCGGTTTTTAGGAACTACAAAAATAGTTATAAATGGCGATATCGTGAAAAAATGGCGGCAATACTTTTTGCAAAAATGATTTCTTACGCCATGCGTGCACCGGCGTTTCGCAAAGCCGCCGGACTGTTTGCCGGTTTTTGCCCTAACCCCCTGATTGGCAGCATTTTTCCCTGTTTCAAAAATTTCTTTGCAAGTTATTGTTTTCCAACGCCTTATAAAGGCGAAAAAAAGGTCTGATGTAGTCAGGATTATGTCTGATATAATTTTTCCTGTGTCCTATGTAGTTTTTCCTACATCAGATGTAATTTTGGCGGTATTGGCTTTGCGCCATTTGCAGGGGCGTATGGCATACGCCCTATGCACCGCCGCATGAAATCACAATGCCTTGTGGTAGCAGCGGCGGCGTTTGTGGGTCTCGCTCTTCAGGTATTTCCACTGCATCTGCACCTTTTCGTTCTCCTCAAGCTCGGGGTTGCTCTCTCCGTAGCGGAAGCCCATCTTGACGTACGAGGGTATGAGGTCGGCAAAGAGCAGCGCGTTGACGCCCTTGCTTTGGTATTCGGGCTTCACGCCCACAAGCAGCAGGTCGAGAACGTCGGAATGCTTTATGAACAGGGCTTTCAGAAGGTGGAACCAGCCGAACGGGAACAGTTTTCCGTGCGCTTTTTGCAATGCGCGGGCAATGGACGGCATTGAAATGCCCACAGCCACAATTTCGTTGTTTGCATCCTCCACAATCGAAATCATGCGCATGTCCAGCAGGGGGAAATACGTTTTCACATACTGGTCAACCTGCCTTTTCGACATCTTTGAATAGCCGAACAACGGTGAGTAGGCCTCGTTTATGAGGTCGAAAATGCGGTAGGGCAGGTCTGTGCCGCTTATCTCCTTGCGCGACTTTATGTGGTGCATATGCAGGTTCGAGCGTTTCATCACAATGTCCGCCACTCTCTGGTAACCGTCGGGCACACTCTCGGGAACGTAAAGTTTCTTCTCTATCCAGTCGGTCTGCTTTTCGTAGCCCAGCGCCTCCATGTGCCGGGGGTAATACGGATAGTTGTATATGGTTGCCATTGTTGACAGTTGGTCGAAACCCTCTATCAGCATCCCCTCCGCGTCAATGTCGGTAAAGCCGAGCGGCCCTGCGATGTCGGTCATGCCTTTTTGCCTTCCCCATTCGCACACGGCGTTGAGCAGTGCCTCCGAAACCTCGCGGTCGTCAACGAAGTCAATCCAGCCGAAGCGCACATTGCGGGTGTGCCAGGTTTCGTTTGCGCGGTTGTTTATTATCGCCGCCACGCGCCCCACAAGCTTCCCGCCCTTGTAGGCGAGGAAGTACTCCGCCTCGCAAAACTCGAAGGCGGGGTTTTTTTCTTTCGAGAACGTGGACTTCATGTCCTCATACAGGTCGGGCACGGAATAGGCGTTGCCCTTGTAAAGTTCGTAGTTGAACCTTATGAATTTCTTCAAATCGCGCTTGGTCTCAACGCGGCGTATTTCAACAGCCATCTCAGCTTATTTCTTTTTCTTTGGTTTCAGGATTTCCGAATATGTTTGCGGCGAGTCGAGTATCCGCCGCGCCGCGCCGAGGGTCTTGTCGCCGTTGAGCGAGTTGCGCACCGCCCCGCGCTTGTAGTAGTAGCGCAGCATTATCTCGTTGTTCAGAAGTTTCTTGATTTCGGGCTTCCAGTGGTCGAAGTCATAGCTTTCGTTGTGGGTCAGCTTTGCCTCCAGAGCCTTTATCTCGTCAGCCACGTCATACCCCTCGAACTTTGCGACGCTCTTGAGCTGCTTCAGAACCTTTTCGCTCTGCTTGTCATACGAGAACTTTTCGGCTATGGCGTATTGCTTGAACTTTTCATACTCTTCGTCGGAAATGTCAAAGCTCTCCGGCTTGTCTATCTGCGTATGGCGGTTGGCGAAACCGGTAACAAAGTCAAACAGCACGCGGCTTGTGAGCATGGAGGGGCTTAGGTAAATCACAATGTTCGCAACGCTGTCAACCTTAACCACACTGTCGGGCAAAATGCCTCCGCCGTCGCGCACCGGGCGTCCGTTGGCCGTGTGGAAAACATGGGTCAGGCTGTCGGGAATCCTGCCCACCGAGCCGTCGGCATTGCGGTGGGAATAGTCAATGGCCTGTATGCAACGCCCGGAAGGGATATAATATTTGCTCGTGGTAACCTTCAGCATTCCGTCATAGGGCAGCGGGCGCGTCTGCTGCACAAGCCCCTTGCCGTATGTGCGTGTGCCAACAACCACTGCGCGGTCGTAGTCCTGCAATGTGCCTGCCATGATTTCCGCCGCCGAGGCGCTGCCGCCGTTCACAAGCACCGCGATGGGGATTTGCGTGTCAAAGGGTTCGCGCTGTGTCTTCAAAACCTGCTGCTCGCTTTTAACTTTTCCCTTGAGCTCCACCACGGTCTTGCCCTTGTCTATGAAAAGGTTCACAATCTCCACAGCCTCCTCGAGCGAGCCGCCGCCGTTTCCGCGCAGGTCGATAAGCAGTTTTTTCGCCCCCTGTCCCTTCAGTTCGGCAACGGCTTTGCGCATTTCGTCGGCGCAGCCCTGGGTGAACTGCGAAAGATATATGTAGCCGGCATCGCCGAGCATTCCGCTGTATGTTACGGCGGGAGTTTTTATGGCCTCACGCGTAACCTTCACCTCGCGCACCTTGTCCTCGCCGGGACGCTGTATTTTCAGGACGAACGTAGTGCCGGGCTCGCCGCGAAGCGCATCGCTCACGCTCGAAGTGAAGTCGCCCGAATCCTCTCCGTCCTTCAGCGGGCCGAAAGTCTTTCCGGCAATCTCCATTATGATGTCGCCGGCACGCAGTCCCGCCTTTGTCGCCGGGCAATTCTCAAACGGTTCGGCGACGATGCACCTTTTCAGCTCCTTATTATAATGTATGAGTGCGCCCATGCCGCCGTATTTTCCCGTGAGCATCTGCTTGAGGTCGCCGCGCTCGCTGTCGGCAAAATAGTTCGTGTAAGGGTCGAGCGTGGAGAGCATTGCGTCCGCCGCCTCCTTGATGAGCTTCGACGGGTTTATGGTGTCAACATAATAAAGGTCGAGCTGCTTGAAAAGGTTGTTGAACACGTCGAGGTTCTTCCCCACCTCGAAATTATGGTTCTTCTGCGCCGCCGACGGCAACGCCATGAGCAGCGCCGCAACTGCGGGCAAGACGGCTTTAAGTGCTGTTCTCATCGTCATAGACCTTATGCCTTGCAGAGGGTGTTAATCTTCGTGCGCATCTCCTCCCATGTGTTTTCGGGAAGAGCCGTGCCCGTTACCTGTATGACCGCCGTTGAGAGCAGCGTGCCTGCCTTGAGGCAAACTTCGAGCGGGCAGCCGGCGGTGAAGGCGTACATGAACCCGGCGGTGAAGAAGTCTCCCGCCGCTGTGGTGTCAACAACTTTTTCAACCTCTCCCGCGTCGCACGATGCGAAACCGCCGGGCGCGGTCTTCGAGCGGGCTATGCTGCCGCGTGCGCCGAGCTTCACAATCACGGTGTCGCACATGGAGGCTATCTTCTCAAGCGATTTCTCAGGCTCAAGCCCCGTAAAGGCAAGGCTCTCCTCTTCGTTGGCGAAAACAATGTCAACGCTTTCGTCCACAAGCCTTGTGAAAAACTCCCTGTCGGCCTCCACGATGTTGTAGCTCGCCATGTCGAGGCACACCTTCATGCCGAGTTTTTTCGCAAGCCCAACGGCGCGGTTCATCAGCGCGTGGTTCTGCACCAGATAGCCTTCGAGATAAAGGTATTTGTATCCCCGCAGCATTTCCTCGTCCAAGTCCTCCGGCTCAAGCGCAGCCGCCGCACCCAGGAACGTGGCAAAAGTCCTCTGCCCGTCGGGCGAGATGAAAGTGGAGGCAACGCCGGTGGGCATGGCTGCCTTGCGGAAACACGCCCTCACCCCTGCGGCGGCCATTGTGCCGGAGTAGAAGCGGCCGTATTCGTCATCGCCCACCTTGCCTATGAACCCCGGATTGCGCCCAAGGTGCGCCAGCGCCAGCATGGCGTTTGCCGCCGACCCGCCGGTGGCGCGTGAGGGGCCAAGCCTCTTAATGCTTTCGCTCACCTCGCCGAAGCGTCTCTCGTCTATAAGCTGCATCGAGCCTTTCGGCAGGTTCATGGCGGCAAGCGTGCCGTCGTCCTCAATATGTGCCAATGCGTCAACCAGCGCATTGCCCATGCCTATGATTTTATCCATTGTGTCAGAATTTTAGTGCAAAGATAATGAAAACGGCGGTAATATTATGGAGGAGATTTGCAATGTGGCTCATGCGGTGGCATACAGGGCGTATGCCATACGCCACCACAATTGGCGCAAAACCAATACCGCAAAAACTACATGGGACGTAGGAAAAACTATGTCCGATGTAGAAAAAATTACATCAGACATAATTCAAACTACATCAGACCTTTTTTTCGCCGTTGCAAGCCTCTGAAAAACAAAAACTTACAAAAGCCGTACAAATAAGGGGCAATTATCTGCGAACCAGCGTGTTATGAAAATATTGCCCCTCCGCAAAGCTGCCCCCGCTTAGGCGGGGTACGTTACATTGGCTCGTATTCATCCAATTTATCCACAAGTTTGTAAAGAGGGATGCCTTCTATGCAAAAATTCTCCAAAACATCATTGCCATTGGCGAATTTCCTAATCGTTGCAGTAAAGTTCCCGTCCGACAACCACACGCAATCTGTATCAACCATAAAGTAGTATGGCTGCCCTTTGTATCTGATCATCAAATCATATCCCTGCACTGCGAAGTCATAGAACAGGCACTCCTCGGCAGGAGTTCTGTACCCATGATACAAACCGCCGTCATTATAAGGCGGGAACTTGCCGTTAAAGGCATAACCGCAAATGTCCGTTATTATGTAAGGATCTTTTATCATAGTCATTCAAATTAAATATTTTAATTCCTCCAGCATTTTTCTCATAGCGGCAGTGAGTGGCGTCGCATCACCAGCCCTGCCGTTGTGCCATGGGTGATAATGTACACCCAAACCTTTATGATCTGCTGTATGAATTTCATAGACTTTCTCGCAGTTTCCACCATATATTGAAATAGATTTAAATCCTCTTCCATCTTTGTTAAACATAACATAGACAGAATTAGGGGAATGGCTTTCTTCCGGGGCTTTATGATTTGACCTCGGATTTTTCAGTTCTATCACTTTTATTCCATTTGGCAAAACTGAAACAGTTTTCCATCTTCTTCCGATTTCGACAGACGTACTGCCGCTTGCCGCGCTACCGTTTGCTCCCATTACATTGACGTTTAAAGTTTGGATTATCAAAATAAACGCTTATATCAGTTCTCTCGCCTGACATTCTATCGCCATAGCGAAGAATTTTTGTAGGATTTAGGGCAAGAACGACATTCTTGTATCCTTCTCTCCAAAGGTGCTTGCTGAAATCGTGCCCAATAATTCCTGTGCAATTTACAGCAACAATGGTGTTTTTTGCCCTCCCTTGGAGACTATATGCGTAACTGTCTTTAAGCGACCATGTGATATTTTGGATTATTTTGACACCTTGTTTCTGTAGCCAAGCGGCCAATGCCCGATTAAGCCAAGCGTGGGCTTGCCGTAACGCGTATGGCATATTGACATATTGTGAT
>CAKRMO010000022.1 GCA_934364765.1 uncultured Bacteroidaceae bacterium
GTGTTTTGAATTGCGATGGCGGAGTATATATTTTACAGGGTGTATTGGGCTTATAAGAGGAAAGGTGAGGCTGCAAGGGTTCTCAGTCTGTTGTATGTGGCGATGGTTCTTGCGTTTCTCTTATATCCGTTCGCAATGTCCTTGTGTGAACTGTTGAGGGAGCCGGGGCATAAAAATGACGGGTGTCTGTTTTTTGTTTATCTGCTGGCGGCACTGGCATACTCCTGTTTCAGATTTTTTCCGAACAAAAATATAAGTCTGATAAATAAGAAATTCAGCAAAAGCCGTTACAACAACACTGTTCCAAATTGGTGTTTCTTTGCAATTCTTCCATTATCCGTAGTATGGGGAATTATTTCTTATTCTCTTGTAGTGAAGCTACTTGTAAAGCCCTTTGCTTTGAGGGGGATTGTGCATGGTTTGCTGCAGGCGGGTTGAAAGGCGTCAGAATCTGAAGCCGTAGAACAGGCGCACGCGCCATTTCATGTTGTAGAGTTCGAGCTGTCTGGAGTTTCCGATGTTGGAAAAGTCGAGTGTGCCGGACGCTCCGGCGAAGTTGCGCTTCCACGAGCAGAGCATTGCGCCACGGTTGGCAATGAAGAAGTTGGGGAAACGGATTTTTGACTTTGTGGTTGTTGCGTCCCCGCTAATGTTGCCGTGGTCATAGACAACGAGGGTGGGGAGCGACGAGAGGTGGAGCATCCAGCGGCGGCCTATGCAGAAGTTGTGGCCGTAGCCTCCGCCTATGGCGAAGTTGAGGCTTTTCAGTGTGGCTTTGTTGAACGGCTGTCCGTCTTGCGGGGAAATCTTGGTGTATCTCCATTGTGCCGATGCGCCGACGAGCCAGGAGCCCGCGCTTTTGCGCTGGATGTATGATTGGGTGAATGCGGCTGGAAAGGAGAAGCGTCTGCCGTTGAAGGCATAGTAGAAGTTGGCGGCAAGTCCCTGGCGGTTGAGTGTGCCTTTTGGCATTTTGTATTTGTCGCCGCTGTATGTAACGCTGCCTTTGTCGGTTTTCGCCGCCTCGTATATGACATCGAAACCCATGCGGTTGCCGTAGGATGTGAGCTGGTATTCCATATCTTTGTTAAGCCCCGCGAACTTTGCGGGGTTTATCGCTGCGCTTACTCCGATGCCGCGATAAACGAAGCCCGCGCTTATGGTGGCGCGGAAGCGCGAAGCCCAAAGTCCGGAGAAGCTGTCGCCGTTGTTTTCGCCGCGCATTTCCGTGAGGGCGAACGAGCAGTTTGTGCGGAACTTTACCGTCCAAGGCTCGGAGGGGCGTTTTATGTATGAGGTGTCGATGTTTTTGTTGAAGTAGTGGGCGGTGAGCAGCTTGTTTGCGAACGACAGCTTTTTGTCCGCGCTTGCGAGTTTCTGCATGTGCCGCTGGTGGCGCAGTGAATCTTTTATCGCCGTTTTTCTTTTGGCGTGCATCAGCGAGTCTGCCCATTGCAGCATACGCCCGGAGTTTGCGGAGCTGCGCACGGCTTGGCGCAGGCTGTCGAGCTTCGCCGTTTTGCGCTTTGCCGCCTTTGGCTTGAGGCTGTCGCCGCTGTTTTCTGCACAAAAAGAAAGGTGTGCGGGGCGGTGTGAGGCGTATGTTTTTGAAGGGCAAACTATGGCGGAAATGGCTGTAAACAATGTTGAAACCAGTAAGAAAAACAAGCTCGCCTTTCTCATAATGCGTGAATTATGTTTGTTTATTTCTTGATGAATGTGATTTGTTTTTATTGTTCAAGCTCCTGATAATTCGGAATTTCGCGCAAAAACCGGAAAGACTTTGCCTCGTAGTCCACGCGGCAGCAGTAATGACTAATTCCGTTTGTGGCAAAGAGGTATTTTGTGCGCAGGATTATATTGTATGAACTTAGCTGCTCGAACACTTTGCGGGTAATGCTTATTGTGGGTGCTTTGTATTCTATTATAACAAGGGGCTTGCCTTGTGTGTTGAACACTACGCTGTCGCAGCGTCGCTTTTTGCCGTTTGCGCAAAGTTCCATTTCGTTTCCCATGAGCGCGGCGGGGTAGCCCTTGCTGTCGGTGAGGAAACGGATGAACTGCTGGCGCACCCATTCCTCGGGGGTAAGGGCTACGTAGCGGCGGCGGAGGAAGTCGTATATAACAGTCTTGCCTTCGCTCTGGTTTATTTTTATGTCGGCAATGGGCAGGTTTAACGCAAACATTTGCTACTTTTGCAATAGTCTTGGCGCGTCTGCGCCAACAGGTGCAAATATAGGAATTATAATGAAAACTCGCGAGGATATAGTGGGCAATTGGCTTGTGAGATACACTCACAGGCCGCTTGACGGCTTTACTCCATATGTGCTGCTTACAAATTTCAACAACTACGTTGACTTGTTTTGCGAGCAGTGCGGAGTAGAGGCGGTTGGCTATGGCGCGAATATGCGCACGGCGGTTGCCGACGGAATAACAATCGTGAATTTCGGAATGGGAAGCCCCAACGCGGCCCTTGTAATGGACTTGCTTAGCGCGGTGAAGCCGGCGGCGTGTTTGTTTTTGGGCAAATGCGGCGGCATTTCCGACAAGGCACGGCTCGGGAGCTACATACTCCCTCTTGCGGGAATACGCGGGGAGGGTACGAGCAACGACTACTTTCCGCCCGAAATCCCCGCTCTGCCGGCATTCATGCTTCAAAGGGCGGTGTCAACTTCCTTGCGCGACGCTCACCACGACTATTGGACGGGGACTGTTTACACCACCAACAGGCGCGTGTGGGAACACGATGAAAAGTTCAAGGACTATTTGCTTAAAACCCGCGCCATGGCTGTGGACATGGAAACGGCAACGCTTTTCAGCTGCGGTTTTTACAACCACATCCCGACCGGGGCTTTGCTGCTTGTGAGCGACAATCCCATGACACCCGAAGGGGTGAAGACTATGGAGAGCGATGAGCACGTAACGAAGAACTTTGCATCGGAGCACGTGGCTTTCGGAATAGCCTCGCTAAAACTGATAAAGAACGATGGGCGCACGGTGCGCCATTTGAAATTCGATTACTAAGAACGGCGAGGCATTTTGCCTACCGCCATTTATACAAACAACGTGGCTTACACAAAACAAACCGGGCCTTCGTTTGAAGGCATAATGCGCGACATCAACGCCAGAAAGTTCGAGAAGGTCTATTTGCTCGAAGGGGAGGAGAGCTTCTTCATTGACAAGATTGCGGAAGCCCTTTCCAAGATGGTTATGCCCGAAGAGGACAAGGCTTTCAACTTTTTCACCTATTACGGCTCGGACGCAGATGTGGGCGAAGTGGTGAACACCGCCAAGAGCAGCCCGCTCGGGGCGGAGCATCTGCTCGTGATTGTGCGCGAGGCGCAGCTCATGGACCGTTTGGACGATTTGGCTTATTATCTGCAACGGCCGCTCGACAGCACAATTCTTGTCATTTGCTACAAGAACGGGGCTGTGGACAAAAGAAAACGCCTTGCGACTTTGGCACAGAAGAACGGAGTCCTTTTTGAATCGAAGAAGTTATACGACAGCCAGCTTCCGGGATTCATAAGCGTGTACATGAAACAGCACGGCTTGACGATTACTCCCAAGGCAACCGAAATGATAGCGGGAAACATTGGGGCGGATCTTAACCGCTTGAACGGGGAACTTGACAAGCTCGTAATTTCGATGCCGCAAGGCCAAGGCAATGTTACGCCCGAAATAGTCGAGACGAATATTGGCATAAGCAAGGATTTCAATTATTTTGAACTGCAGGACGCGATAGTGAAAAGGGACGTTTTTAAGGCGTTTCAAATAGTACAATATTTTGGGGCTAATTCAAAGGCTAATCCTTTGCAGAGAAATTTGGTGATGCTGTTCCAGTTCTTCTCCAAGCTAATGATTTCGTATTACTCGCCCGACAAGAGTCCGCAGGGAATTGCCAAGTGGACTGGCATGACAGAATGGCAGGTGCAGAAAAACATTATTCCCGCACTTGGAAACTATACGGCGCGGAAAGTGATGGAAATAATCGGGAAAATAAGGGAGACTGATGAGCATCAAAAGGGGATAGGTTTCGATGTCGCGTCAGAGGCGGAACTGGGAATGGACCTTGTGTATTTTATACTCCACTAAGGCTGCCGAAGAAAAATAAGCTGCGAAGAATTTGCTGCGCAAACAAAAATACAGCAATGGCGGACCGGTTTTCGGTCCGCCATTATTTTTGCCAGATGAGTTCCGCCTTTGTTTTTGCCCGGCAAAATCCGGGCAAGGAGGCGGGGACTTTTTTTGAGTAGCATGAGTACGTTTTTCTGGCGGCAACCAAGCAATCGGGGAATGAGTTTTCCAGGATATGGTTCCGCAGTGTGGGTGATGACCATGCAGGTGTTTGCGTAAAAAGTGAGTGAAACCAGAACGAATTTGCGTGTTTGAAGGTGCTGCCTGTGCCTGTTTTGGATGAAAACGGATTGGCTTTTATAAGGAAATACGGAGTTTTTTGCCTGTTTGGGCGTGGAAAAATTCTATTTCGTCATAAAATCCAAACAAGAATTTGAGGCTTTTCCCCCTATGTATAAAGGGGTTTTGTGCGATTTTGAGCGTTGTAGAATACGGTGCAAATGTGTTTTCTGCACGTCCGTTTTGTTTGGCTCAAATTTTAGAAAAAACGCGGTGTTTTGCCCCGCAGGTTTCATCGTTTGCAAATTTTACGATTTACAAAAAGACGAAAGCGTAAAACGCGAGAACACAAAGATAAATAATAGGGAGTAAGAAGTAAGTGAATGCGGAATGCGAATTGGCAATGGTGAAATGTAAATTAAAAAACATCATAAGAATTAAAAGTGTAAATCCGAAAATATTCATAAGTTTCAAAAGAGGAAATAATGCTAAAAGCCAGATTGTTGTGTGTCTTTGTTGAAGCAAAAAGCTGTCGGTATGGCGAAAATCGCGTAAAAGCCGAAGTTTTTCATGCAAACACGACATTAATCCCGAATGTAACCATTTAGAAGCCAAAATGAAGTTGCCTTTATCGTAAACGCTTTATAGATAATGAATTTTGCCTTTTAGTTTACAAATGGTAAAACGTGAATGAGCGCGGGGTAATTTTATGATTTACAACAGTAAAGTGCAAAACGTTTGAGTTGGATTTAGTTTTCAAAAGATGAAATTTACATCTTTCTTCCAAAGATTTCCTTCTTTATATTCGTAAATCACGCGGATTTTCCGTAAATTTGCACTAAACCATAATAAGTGGAGTAAAATCATGGAGGAACGTATAAGACAAGTGATGGATTTCTTGGGTTTGTCGCAACAGGATTTTGCGCAAAAACTCGGCATATCCCCTGCTTCGCTTTCTAATATTTTCAACGGACGCTCAAAACCGACGAACAATCATGTTCAGGCCATACACCGGGCTTTCCCAAAAATAAACACAAATTGGTTGATGTTTGGCGAAGGTGTCATGCTGGATGAAGGCGGAAGCAATTCGCAAAATCCGGGTATTCCCAATTCTTCGGGTTCCCCAAATTTTGACAGCCAGACAAATTTGACGGGTGAAGGAAGTGGAGGGTCAAATAAGGAAATGGTGGGAATGGATCTTTTTTCCGCCCTACCCAACACCCCGACAGGAACTCAAAAGATGGAGAGGCAGCCTGCGGCGAAAGTCATAACTGAAACAAAAATCATACGTCCCAAAATTTTGGAGATACGGGTTTTCTATGACGATCAGACATTCGAAAGCTTTGTACCTTCGGAAAAGCGGAATGTTTCACGCTAATCATACCTGTCAAATTGGCAGAAAGGCAAAATTGGGCGTGTGTGCCATCTGTGCGGAATTATGATGCGGCGATTAAGTTTCGGCCAATAATCCCATGTTTCCTGTGTCTCCGTTCCCATTGGTAATACTGTGTGTTTTGTAGTACAAAATTCATTAATGTAAAATTATTTCGGACCTAAATAAAACCGCTTTCAAAGACAAAAGCAGGTGTTTTTGAATATGTAAGTCCATTCCCCTATGCTGTTGGATAATCCTTCCGCGTGGTTTGCTGGCAACGGCGCAATTTTGCCGGATACTTCTTTGGAGAATTAAAGGACAGGCATTGTTTGGGTGGCAAGTCGTCCGAAACGCAACGAAAACCTTGTGTATGCAAAACTCTGGAAAGATTAGGAGGTGCGGGGGAGTTGTCGTTTTGGCGATACAGAATGCAAGCATTGCCAATCGCCTCTTGTGTGGCAAAGATCATCGTGAAAATGCCGCTTTGATGTTTGCGCGAAAAAGTGTGTGCGGAAATTGTAAAAACTACATCGGGTATAGAAAAAACTACATAGGACATAGAAAAAATTACATCAGACGTAGGAAAAATTATGTCTGATGTAGTTTTGGCGGTTTTCAATGCGCTGGATAACAATAGGCTATGTGGAATTTTGCAAATAGGACTAATGTGCGGTAAACCAATTGCTTACTGATTTTTGCCGTTTACGCGCAGGATGCCGCCAAGTATGGAAGGCCGCAGCTTTGTTTTGCGGCGGTTGGTGGCTTGTGGCACGCCATAAAAAAAGACCCTTAATCGGGTCTTTTGTCTGTTATTTTGTAGCCTTTGAACTTCTCCCGTGGAAAGTCGAAGATGTCATCGTTTATTCCTCCGCTGCGGAAGTTTGAAATCTTGACTGTTGTCCAGAAAAACAGTACTTTTATCCTTAGGCTTTTGGGGGCTTTTGTTGCCTTGTCCAAGTGTATCTGGGCGTGTTTTATGTTGCCCGGTGTCTTGGGTTTTGCGTCAAGGGTTATTATGTATTCGTTTTTGCTTTCCGAGTAGCTGTAGTTGAAGTTGTTGGGCGAGAAAGTGAACTTTTCCGAATATTTGTCCTTTTTGGGCGAGGCGGCATTGTGTATCTCTATCACCTTTTTCTTGTTGTCCACCTTGTAGTAGTCTTTGCCGTTGCACCACACGCTGTATCTTTGTTCAAAAAATCGTTTTTTCTTGCCTTTCATGCTTATTGTGCCGTTGGCCTTGTACAGTCCCACCAGATTTATGTAATAGCTTAGGTTGGATCCCTGCGGCCCATATACGGAATTGTATGCCGTATTGAACAGTTGTCTGGCTGTTTGGGCGTTTGCGGGATTGCCCGCATTTGCACCGGCGGGGGCGGAAAGTGCTGTGGCGAACAGGAGGGCGAGTTTTATGCCTCCCTTTTTCATTATGTTCATTGGGGTTGGTGTTGGGTAAAGTGGGCTATCTCACGAGAAACTTTTTCGTGCCGGCGTTGTCTGTGTTTATGATGTATGTGCCTTTGGGGAGGGTGAGTGTTGCTTTTTCGCCCGGTTTCAGCCGTAAAGTGCGCACGGCCTCCCCCGCTGCTGATGTAATTCTTGCAATGCCCGAGAATGTGGCGGATTCCAAGGTTGCCGTTCCGCCAGACGAGGTTGCGCGCAGGGCGTTTTCCTCTTTTTTTATGTTTTTTATCCCTGTCGGCGTTTCTGCAATGTTTCTGAACGCATTCCAGCCTTGTGCCGCTCTGTAGGTGTCGGACGTTCCTTCGGGGACAATCAGTGTTCTGGTGTTGTTTTGGAACGTGGCTCTTGTTATTGCCGGCGGTTTTTGCCATTCCACCCTTACGGTGTCAAGGCTGTTGCAGTAGCCGAACGCCATGTCGCCGATGCTTGCGACGCTTTGGGGTATGCTCACTTCCGTAAGCCCGCTGCCGTTGAATGCGTCTTTTTCTATTGTGGTTACGCTTGCGGGTATGGCTACGCTTTTCATGTTTTCGCAATACCAGAACGCCGAGTTGCCGATTGTTTTCACGCCTTGGGGAATGCTGAATTTGGCGGCGCTCCCCGTGTGGGCTAAGAGCGTTTCGCCGTCTTTGGTGTAAACTGTGCCGCCGTCGGATTTGAAATGCGGGTTTTCTTCGGAAATTTCTATGTTGTCGAGCGAGGTGCAGCTCATGAAGCTTCCCGGCTCGATGCTTTTCAGCCGCTTTCCCGCAGAAATGCGCTTCAGGCTGCGGCACAAGGTGAACACGGCGGGATTTATGGCTGTAACCGCCTCTGGGATGTCGAGGGCTTCCAGCGATTTGCAGTTCCAGAAAGCGGCGCGCCCTATGTCGGTTATTGTTTGCGGCAGGGTGATGCTTCTGAGTTTTGTGCAGCCGAAAAATCCGCTTGGGTCTATGCCTTTTACGGCGTATTTTTTTGCGGCTTCCCCCTCGCCGTATTCCACGCTGTCGGGTATTGCTATGTTTTCATCGGCTTTTGTGTCAGCCTTTACGGTAACGCTGTCCCCGCCAATGGTGTATCTCAGGCTGCCGGCAACGAACGACTGCGCGTTGGCGTTTGTCGCTGCTGCCATTGCAATGGCTGTTGCGGCAAAAAGTAGCTTTTTGTGTTTCATGCTTGGAAATATAGGTGCAAAGATAAGAAATAAGCCTCACCCGACAAGTGGAAAATCGGATGGGGCTTTATGCTTTGTTGGTGGTGTCCCTTGGTTTTATCCCAGATATTCGAGCACGTTTTTCTCTATGCGCTTTGCCGGGTCTTCGTGGGCTTCCTTGTTGAATTTCTCGCCTGTTATGTTCTCGTAAAGCTCGATGTAGCGGTTCGAGATGTTCTCCACAATTTCGTCGGTCATTTCGGGGAGCGTCTGCCCCTCCAGTCCCTGGAAATTGTTGCTCAGCAGCCATTCGCGCACAAATTCCTTGGAAAGCTGCTTCTGCGGCTCGCCTTTCCCGAACTTCTCCTCATAGCCTTCAGAGTAGAAGTAGCGCGAGGAGTCGGGCGTGTGGATTTCGTCCATAAGCGTAACCTCCCCGTCGTGAAGCCCGAACTCGTATTTTGTGTCAACGAGAATCAGCCCGCGCTTTGCCGCGATTTCCGTTCCGCGCTCAAAGAGGGCGAGAGTGTATTTCTCCATAATCTCATACTCTTTTTCGGGCACGAGACCTTTGGCGAGGATTTCCCCACGCGAAATGTTCTCGTCGTGGTCGCCTATCTCCGCTTTTGTGGTGGGTGTGATAATCGGGGTGGGGAACTTCTGGTTTTCGCGCATTCCCTCGGGCAGTTTCACACCGCAAAGCTCGCGTGCGCCAGCCTTGTAGGCTCTCCACGCGCTGCCGCAAAGGTAGCCCCTCACAATCATTTCCACGGGATAGCCCTTGCACATGTAGCCGACGGTAACCATGGGGTCGGGGGTGGCAAGTTTCCAGTTGGGGCAAATGTCCTTGGTTGCGTCAAGCTCGCGCGAGGCGATGGTGTTCAGCACCTGCCCCTTGAAAGGAATGCCTTTGGGCAGGATGACGTCGAACGCCGAAATCCTGTCGGTGGCCACCATTACGAGCTTCTCGTTGTTTATGTTGTAAACATCGCGTACTTTCCCGTTGTAAACACTCTTTTGTCCGGGAAAATGGTAATCTGTCTTGATTAATGCTTTATTCATTGTCAATGAAATGTTTTGTGTTATGCTCAGTCTGATTTGTCGTCTGCGTCCGGCTCGGTCTCGTCCGGGTCTTCGTGAACGTTGATGCTCACTTTTTTCTGCTCGCTGTCTTTTTCATACGCATCGACAATGCGCGTTACGAGCGGGTTTCTCACTATGTCCTTCTTGTTCATTTCCACAAACGCTATGCCCCTTACGCCTTTCAGTATGCGCATGGCCTCTTCAAGGCCGGAGCGTTGCGCCAGCGGAAGGTCTATCTGCGTGCGGTCGCCTGTAACAATCATTTTGGTGTTGAAGCCCATGCGCGTGAGGAACATCTTGATTTGCGCGGAAGTCGTGTTTTGCGCCTCGTCGAGTATCACCACCGCGTCGCTAAGCGTGCGTCCGCGCATAAATG
>CAKRMO010000023.1 GCA_934364765.1 uncultured Bacteroidaceae bacterium
TTGATGCCCGGAGCAAGATAGCCGTCATCGTTTGACAAAAGTATGAGTTTGGACTGCTGTTTCATTTCGCCTTTTTTCTTTCTTTGCAAATGTACGTAAAAATCCCCTAACGGCACGGTGCAGGCAAATGCTTTGAGCCAAAAGGCGCGAACTTGCTTTTGCATACCAATGCAAGCCAAAACAAAATCCCATGAAAGGAGGGAGCAAACCTGCATCGGACATAAGAAAAACTATGTCCCATGTAGGAAAAATTATGTCTGATATAATTCAAACTACATCAGACCTTTTTTTGCCGTTTGCAAACATCTGAAAAACAAAGCGTTACAGTGGTTGTCTTAAATATAGGTATTCTGTTGAATATAAGTCTGTTACGCGGCTTTTGCGGCATTCGCAACCTTGCGACAAACTTGGACGCACAATAACGTGCAAACTTGGGCGGGACTTGCGCAGGGGACGCTCCGCTTATTCGGCGGCAGGACAACATGATATGCAATTAAAGGGGCAGGACAACCTTGCCTTTTATGATTTCTTATCCCAAGATGAGGAATATTTAGCACTGCAAAGGGTTGGGAAGTGGGGGATTTTTTTTATTTTTGCATAATCTCAGCCTAATGGGCAGAACAGATTTATATGGGAAAAATTATAGCTTTAGCAAATCAGAAAGGCGGTGTGGGAAAAACAACCACGGCGATGAACCTCGCCGCTTCGCTCGCCACTTTGGAAAAGTCGGTTCTTTTGGTTGACGCAGACCCCCAGGCAAACGCCTCGTCGGGGCTCGGCGTGGACGTGAGGAAAGTGGACTGCTCCATCTACGAGTGCATTGTGGGGGGGCACGACGTGCGCGAGGCGATATACACCACCGACATTGACGGGCTTGACATACTGCCGTCCCACATCGACCTCGTGGGGGCGGAAGTGGAGATGCTCAACTTTGACGAGCGAGAGAAACTGATAAAAAAGACGCTCGATCCGCTGCGCCCCGAATACGACTACATACTTATCGACTGCAGCCCCTCGCTCGGACTTATAACGGTGAACTCGCTCGTGGCGGCAGACAGCGTTATCATTCCCGTGCAATGCGAATACTTTGCGCTCGAAGGCATAAGCAAGCTGCTCAACACCATAAAAATCATAAAGAAAAAGCTTAACCCGGGGCTGGAAATCGAGGGCTTCCTGCTCACAATGTACGACTCGCGCCTCAGACTGGCAAACCAGATAAACGACGAGGTGCGCCGCCACTTCCAGGAGCTGGTGTTCAAGACGGTAATCCAGCGAAACGTGAAACTGAGCGAAGCTCCGAGCCACGGCGTGCCGGCAATACTCTACGACGCAACGTCAATAGGGGCGAAAAGCTACCTTGAACTGGCACGCGACGTGATTGAGAAAGACAGGAAATAGCATATCCCGCCCGCATTTACAAACGGAACATTTATGGCAGTAAAAAAGAAATACCAGGTTTTGGGGCGCGGACTCGACGCGCTTATAGCCACCGGGGAGGTGAAGACTTCGGGAAGCTCGTCGATAGGCGAAATACCCGTAAGCCAGATTGTGCCCAACCCCAACCAGCCAAGGCGCGACTTCAGCGACCGTGCGCTTGACGAGCTTGCCGACTCAATAAAGGAACTGGGCATTGTGCAGCCCGTAACGCTGAGAAACATGGGCGACGGCACATACCAGATAATAGCCGGCGAACGCCGCTGGAGAGCCGCGCAAAGGGCGGGGCTTGAAACCGTGCCGGCATACATCCGCACCGCCGACGACGAAAAGACGATGCAGATGGCACTGGTGGAGAACATACAGCGCGAAGACCTCAACCCGATAGAAATAGCCCTGGCATATCAGGGGCTTATCGAGCAATACGGGCTGAAGCAAGAAGAGCTGTCGGCGAAAGTTGGGAAAAAGCGCGCCACCGTAACAAACTACCTGCGCCTGCTCAAACTGCCGGCGCAGGTGCAAATGGCCCTGAAGAACAAGGACATTGACCAAGGACATGCCCGCGCACTGCTGGGACTGCCAAGCGCGGCTACGCAGCTGAGGGTTTTTGAGGAGATAAAGAGCCAAGGGCTTTCGGTGAGAAAGGTGGAGGAAATAGTGAACCGCCTCAACAGCGGCGAAGACGTGAACAACTCCGGCAAAAGAATACGCGCCCGCCGCGACAAGGACAACTCCGGCGAATACAACGCCCTGCAAAAGCACCTGTCCGACTATTTCGGCACAAAGGTGAAAATGACCTGCTCGCCCGAGGGAAAAGGCAAAATAACCATACCGTTCCGCAACCAGGAGGAAATGGAACGCATAATAGCCATGCTCGACAAAGGCAAGTGAGAACCGCCGCCCATAGCCAAATGCGTTTTGCCCTACGTCTATTGCGTGCAATCCTGCCGGCAATGGCAATGCTGCTGCCGGCATCAAATGTATGCGCCGCGCCAAACAGCCGCCCCTTTGCAATTTGCAACGACAGCATACTGCCGCAAATGGCGGCGGACACAACGGCAGCTGCGGCTGACAGCGGCAGGACGGCGACAACTGCGGCTGGAGACTCCGCAAACGTGGCGGGAAAGGTGGACTCGGTTATGAAAGCCGCGTTAAAGCAGAAGCTGCCCAAGCCAAAATTCGTGCCGGACCCAAAGCGCGCCCTGTGGCTCGCGCTCGTCGTTCCCGGAGCCGGGCAGATATACAACAGGAAATACTGGAAGCTGCCCATATTCTACGGAGGCTTTCTGGGGTGCACATACGCGCTGATGTGGAACCAGCAAATGTACAAGGACTACGCCCAGGCGTACATCGACATAATGGACGACGACCCCAATACAAAAAGCTACATGAACATGCTGCCGCCAAACTACGACATTACCGGAATGGAGGACAGGTTCAAGACGATATTCAAGAACAAGAAAGACCGATACCGCCGCTGGAGGGACTACGCCGCATTCTCGTTTGTGGGCGTTTACCTCCTGTCGGTAATCGACGCATACGTTGACGCACAGCTCTCGGCGTTCGACATCTCAAAAGACTTGAGCCTTAACGTCAAGCCTACGGTGATACCCGTGCAAAGCTCGAAAAGCTCCGCCGCCGTGGGAATAGGGTGCGGGCTGAACTTCTAAACAAAGATTATGAACAAAATATATATAATAGCACTGATGCTGCTTGCCGCAATCACGGCAAAGGCGCAAAACGACATCACAATACGCGATGACAAAACCGGGAAAGACGAGGAAATCGGCATTCCCGAAGCAATGACGCTCGACATAGACACCCTTTTGAGCCAATGGAACGCCTCGCAATATCTTGAGGCAGACACAAACTGCAATATGCAGGACGTGAACCCGGTTTTCCCCGACAGCATATACATTGACCGCCTGTCGAGAATCCCCGCCATAATGGAAATGCCCTACAACAACATCGTGAGGAAATTCATCGACCAGTACACCGGCAGGCTGCGCCATTCGGTATCCTATATGCTCGGGGCGACAAATTTCTATATGCCGATTTTCGAGGAAGCCCTCGCCCTTTACGGCCTTCCGCTGGAACTGAAATTCCTTCCCGTGATAGAGAGCGCGCTCGACCCCACGGCAGTAAGCCGCAAAGGCGCAACGGGGCTGTGGCAATTCATGCTGGCAACCGCAAAACGCTACGATCTGAAGATAAACAGCCTTGTTGACGAACGGCGCGACCCGATAAAATCCTCGTTCGCCGCAGCACAATATTTGAGCGACCTATATAAGGTTTACGGCGACTGGAACCTCGTGATTGCCGCCTATAACTGCGGGCCGACATCCCTGAACAAGGCGATACACCGCGCAGGGGGCAGCAAGGACTATTGGACAATATACCCTTACCTCCCAAAGGAGACACGCGGATATGTGCCTGCGTTCATCGCCGCCAACTATGTGATGAACTATTACTGCGAACACAACATCTGCTCCATGCGTGCAAAGCTGCTTGAAAGCAATGACACCGTTGCCGTAAGCAAGGAGCTGCACCTGGAACAGATTGCCGCCGTGTGCGGAGTGGAAATGGACAAGCTGAAAGCTTTCAACCCGCAATACAAAACGTCGCTCGTGCCCGGAAACTCCTACGAATGCACGTTGCGTCTGCCGCCGGAGGCCGCGTTGAAGTTCATAGACCTCGGCGACTCGGTTTACAGCTACCGGAGCGGAGAACTGCTCACAAAGCGCAAGACTGTGGAGGTTGATGAAGAGGAGCTGGCAAAGCAAACAGCCACAAGGAGACGTTCGCAATCCTCACGCCACAGAAAATCACGCAGAAGCCGGAGCGTTACAATAAAGAGCGGGCAGACGCTGTCTGAGATAGCCGAAAAATACGGCACAAGCGTAAGCAAACTGCGCCGGCTGAACGGCATAAAAGGCTCGAACATCAGGGCAGGAAAGAAAATAAGAGTGAAGTAACCGCGCCATGAGTGTTATGCCAGCAGTCTCCGACCCCGCAAGGGACGAGCAGATGATAAACGAAGCCTTCCGCCATTTGCTCGACACCTACCTCGCCTCTAACCACCGCAAGAAAACCGAAGTTATAACCAAGGCTTTCAACTTTGCCAAGAAAGCCCACAGCGGAGTGCGCCGGCTTTCGGGAGAGCCTTATATAATGCACCCCATAGCCGTGGCGCAAATCGTTTGCGAAGAGATTGGGCTGGGCTCCACATCAATCTGCGCCGCGCTGCTCCACGACGTGGAGGAGGACACAGACTACACCAATGAGGACATAGCCAACCTGTTCGGCCCCAAGGTCGCCAACATTGTCGAGGGGCTTACAAAAATCTCCGGCGGAATATTCGGGGAGAGGGCCTCGCTTCAGGCGGAGACTTTCAAGAAGCTCCTGCTCACCATGAGCGACGACATACGCGTGATACTCATCAAGATTGCCGACAGGCTCCACAATATGCGCACGCTTAGCTCCATGCTTCCGAGTAAGCAATACAAGGTGGCGGGGGAGACATTATATATATATGCCCCGCTCGCCGACCGTCTCGGACTCAACAAAATAAAAATGGAGCTTGAAGACCTCAGTTTCCATTATGAGCACCCGCAGGAGTATGAGGACATAAAGTCCAAGCTCGCCAAGACGCAAGCCGGGCGCGAGGAGATATTCAACGAGTTCACCGCCCCCATACGCAAGGTGCTAGACAAGAGCGGGCTGAAATACCACATACTCGCACGCATCAAAACGCCGTACTCCATCTGGCAGAAGATGCAGAACAAGCACATCACCTTTGAGGAGATATACGACATACTCGCCATAAGGATAATATTCGAGCCGAGCGCGCCCGAAAAGGAAGTGAGCGAGTGCTTCAACATATACGTGGCGCTTTGCAGCATCTACAAGCCCCAGCCCGACCGTCTGCGCGACTGGATTTCCCACCCCAAGGCCAACGGCTACCAAGCCCTCCACGTAACGCTCATGAGCAACCGCGGCGAATGGATTGAGGTGCAAATACGCTCCAAGCGCATGGACGACATAGACGAGCAGGGCGTTGCCGCACACTGGAAGTACAAATCTCCGGGAGAGGACTACAACGACGACGAACTCTCAAAGTGGCTTCACACCATAAAGGAAATCCTTGACGACCCGCAGCCCGACACGCTAGACTTTCTCGACACGATAAAGCTCAACCTGTTCGCCAACGAAATCCTCATCTTCACCCCCAAGGGTGAGATAAAGACCATGCCGGCGGGGGCTACCGCGCTCGACTTCGCATTCTCCATACATTCGTTCCTCGGCAGCCACTGCATTGGCGCAAAGGTAAACCACAAGCTCGTGCCGCTGAGCCACAAGCTGCAAAGCGGAGACCAGGTTGAGATACTCACGTCGCGCTCGCAGCACGTGCAGCCCGAATGGATACAATACGCCAACACAGCCAAGGCAAAAGGCAAGATACGCGCCCTGCTGCGCCGCGACGAGCGAGAGAAAAGGGCCTTGGGCGAGGAGACGCTGCGCAAGTTCCTTCAGGAAAAGGACATGGAAATAAACAGCGCGGTAATCGACAAGCTGTGCCGCTTCCACGAAATCCCCACACGCGACGGACTTTATCTGGCACTAGGCGAAAATAGCATAGTGCTAAGCGACGCCGACGCCGACTTCATACAGGGACGCCAGCGTAAGGCATCATCGTGGAGAAAGTTCATACCCTTCATAAGCAGCAAGCCCAAGACATCCGAAAACAGCGACATAAAAAAGGTGTTCATCGAGGGTATAGACCGCAAAAAGACGTTCATCCTTAACGAGGACTCAATAAAGCACTGCAAGATTGCGGAGTGCTGCCACCCTATCCCAGGCGACGATTCACTGGGGTACATAGACCCGTCGAACGAATTTGTAATCCACCGCCGCGACTGCCCGGTGGCGGAAAAGCTCAAAAGCAACTATGGCAACCGCGTTGTGGCGGTTGACTGGCAGATGCACCACATAAACCTCTACCCCGCCACCATTTACGTAAAGGGCATAGACGTGCAGGGAATACTCATGGCAATAAGCGAGGTAATCTACAAGCAGCTCAACCTCGACATCAAGAAGCTCACCGTAACAACCGATGCCGGAATATTCGAGAGCGAAATAACCATAAACCTACACGACACCGCCGACGTGAAACAGATATGCAGCTCGCTGCTCGGCATAAAGGGCATCGTGAAAGCCGTAAGAATAAGCTGAGCCCGCACGCCGTGATGCGGGCATTCCTCTTTTTCGCCTAACATATTGGCATACAGCAATATACGCCAAACACCAGATAACCTTGTAACTATCTGGTTTTCTTTATGTTGCATATGCGGAAAATTAGGTCTGACGTAGTTTAAATTATGTCTGATATAATTTTTCCTGCATAGGACATGGTTTTTTCTACATCCGATGCAGTTTTCGGGGTGTTTGAAAAACAGCAATTAGTATGGGCTTAGCAATAATTGTAGGGGCTTATGGCACACGCCCCATACGCAACCGCATAATCCTTCACCGCCGCTTATGGCGTTTGGGACGCGCATTATTTGCCGTTTTCGCCCCGCCGTGCTGCAATTAAAAAGCAACAATACGCGCATTTATCGAAATTTCCATATCTTTGCAGTATGGGAATGCTCTATGTAGTGCCCACCCCCGTGGGCAACCTTGAAGACATCACCGAACGCGCACTGAAAGTGCTGAAAGGCGTTGACCTGGTGCTTGCCGAGGACACCCGCACATCCGGGGTGCTTCTGAAGCACTACGGCATAAGCGCAAAACTATGCGCCCACCACAAGTTCAACGAACATCAGACCGCCGGGGCTTTCGCCTCGCGCATGGCGGCGGGCGAGAATATGGCTCTTGTAACCGACGCCGGCACGCCGGGAATAAGCGACCCCGGCTATATGCTCGTAAGAGCCTGCGCCGACAAGGGGGTTGGGGTGCAATGCCTGCCGGGGGCGACGGCATTCGTCCCCGCGCTTGTTGACAGCGGGCTGCCGTGCGAAAGGTTCACATTCGAGGGCTTCCTGCCGCAGAAAAAAGGCAGGGCCACGCGCATGGCAGCACTTGCAGGGGAGGAAAGGACAATGGTGTTCTATGAATCGCCCTACCGTGTGGCAAAAACCATGCAGCAGTTTGCCGAAACATTCGGGGCGGAGCGGCGGGCGTCGGCCACGCGCGAAATATCAAAGCTGCACGAGGAGACCGTGCGCGGCACACTCGGGGAACTGGCGCGGCATTTTGCGGAAAACGAGCCGAAAGGCGAGTTTGTGATTGTCGTGGAAGGGCTGAACCGTAAAATCAGGAACAACGAAACCAAAAAATAAAATCTCATGAAAAGAATTGTAATCTCCCTGCTCGCCGTGGCTTTGCTGGCGGCCTGCAACAACAAGAAAGAAGAGAAAAACCTGGCTTCACAAAACACCATTGACTCGCTCACCGACGTTGTAAACCAGAAAAACAACGAGCTGAACGACATAATGAGCACATTCAACGACATTCAGGAGGGATTCCGCGAGATAAACGAGGCAGAGGGGCGCGTGAACATCGCCCGCAACAACGGCGAAACCAACGCCAAGGCCGACATCATGGAGAACATCTCGTTCATAAAGCGCACCATGCAGCTCAACAAGGAGCGCATAGCCAAACTGAAGGAGCAACTGAAGGAAAGCAGCTTCAACACGTCTAAACTGCAGTCAACCATAGAGAACCTGAACAAGGAGCTCGAGGCGAAAACCGCACGCATAGAGGAGCTGCAGGCGGAGCTTGACAGCAAGAACGCCCACATAGCCCATCAGGACAAGCAGATATCCGAGCTCAACACAAACGTCAACTCGCTAACCGCCGACAACGCCGCAAAGGCGCGCGCCGTGGAGAGGCAGGACAAGCAGCTCAACACCGCGTGGTATGTGTTCGGCACAAAGAAGGAGCTGCACGAGCAGCGCATACTCGAAGGCTCGAGCAAGGTGCTCAAAGGAAACAACTTCAACAAAGACTACTTCACGAAAATAGACATAAGGGTTGACAAGGTGATAAAGCTCTACTCGAAAAGCGCGAAGCTGCTGACCAACCACCCGGCAGGCTCCTACTCGCTCGACAAGGACGCCAGCGGAATGTACACGCTGCGCATAACCAACCCCACGACTTTCTGGAGCGTGAGCAAATACCTTGTCGTGGTGGTGAAATAACAACAAAACATAGATGACGGACATACTTATAATACTCCTCCTGATAATCCTCAACGGGTTTTTCTCGCTGGCGGAAGTGGCGCTTATTTCCGCAAGGAAGAACCGCATTGAGGCCATGGCAAAAGCCGGAAGCCGCTCGGCGGCTTCCGCGCTCAGGCTGATGAACGACCCCGACCGCTTTCTCTCAACCGCGCAGGTGGGGATAACCATTGTGGCAATTCTCACGGGTCTTTTCTCCGGCGAAGAGTTTGCCGGACGCTTCGGCACGTTCCTCGCCTCGCTCGGAATGAGCGAAGTTTACGCAAAACCCGTGGCGCAGATACTCATTCTCGTAGTGGTAACATACATGTCGTGCGAACTCGGCGAGCTGTTCCCCAAGAAAATCGGCATAGACCGTGCCGAAAGCATGGCGAAGCTCACCGCGCCGCTCATGACATTCTTCTCGCGCCTGTCAATGCCCGTGGTGTGGCTGCTGTCTAAGAACACCGAGTTCATAGCCCGCTGCTGCAACCTCAACCCCGAAGACCACGGCGTTACCGAGGAGGAGATAAAGTCCATAATACAGGAAGGCACCGATGCGGGCGAGGTGCAGCAGGTGGAGCAGGACATAATGGAACGTGCGCTCGCGCTTGGCGACCAGAGCGTGGAGCAGGTGATGACGCACAGAAGCGACATGGTTTTCCTTGAGGCGGACATGACATCCAAGGAGGTGCAGGACATAGTAACCGAAGAGACTTACGCCGCGTATCCCGTGGTAGGCGACGACCCCGACGAGGTTATCGGCGTGGTTACGCTCAAGGATCTTGTGTCCAAGCTTTGGCAGAAAGATTTCTCGCTGCGGAAAATCTTGCACAAGCCGCTGTATTTCCCGGAAAACATGACCGTTTACAAGGCTCTTGAGGAACTGAAGCGCAACAAGTTCAACCGCGCACTCGTGGTTGACGAGTTCGGCATTGTGCAGGGCATAATAGTTTTGCGCGACATCATGGAAGGGCTTGTGGGGCAGATACCCGACGAGGACGAAACGCTCGACATTGTGGAAAACGCCGACCACAATTCATGGTCTGTCAGCGGCCAGTGCCAGTTCTACGATTTCCTTGCGTTTTTCGATGAAGAAGACCTTTAC
>CAKRMO010000024.1 GCA_934364765.1 uncultured Bacteroidaceae bacterium
AAGCATACGCTTCCGGTTTCTCGGATCGTCATTGGGGTGAACTCAATGATGAAGACGGTGTGATAAACATGAAAATACACAATGTATTTATCGCTGCACTTGGTCCCGACATTCAGTACTATTCTGCATTATCCCGTTCTCTTGACAGCAGCTTGGGAAATATGCTGGAGAAAATGGCTATAAATATTGCGACCCTCAACTATGAGGTAACCCAATATGTGGAAGGGTTTATATATCAAGAACAAACTGATTTTATCGCCGAACTTCTTGAATCCTATAAAAATACAAAAGGCGCAAACCACAAGAAGCCTGTGGTGGAAGACTATATTGGAATAAGCCATAAAAACACGACTGCCCAACACAGCAAACGCCATGAAAGTGATTATTACCTGAAGGATGCAGAAACAGGCATGCACTATCTTATTGAGTTAAAGATTGGCGGTGATCTTGACAACAAGAAGGCGCGTTCCGAAAAAGAAGCGTTGTTGGAGCAGTATTGCATCTTGGCAAATACCCTTGGGACAGAAGACAACATCAAAATCTGTTTCGCGACGGCTTATAACAGATACGGAGAAGGAAATCCCTGGAAACAGGGGAGAGTACGGCAATTCTTTGCCGATGAAGAGCTTCTCATTAGCGGAAAGTTTTGGAATTTGGTTTGCAAATCCGAACGAGGGCACGAAATAGTTCTTGATGAATACAGGAAAAACGCCAATTTAATAGTTGATGCCCTGACCCGTATAAAAGCAGCATATTTACCTGACGACTGATGAAAGACCCTAATTGGAGAAAATGCACATTATGTGGTAACAGCCGGGATTTGATAAAAGACATCCCATCAAATTCCATTGACTTCATTTTGACAGATCCGCCATATAATTTAGGGCAACACTCTACTGGCAATATCCCATTGCGTGGGCGTTCTGCAATGAACAATGACGTTGCGGAATGGGACAAAATAGATTTTAACCCGGAAGAATGGGCTGATGAATTTATCAGAATATTAAAGCCTACAGGCAATTTGTTTATATTCACCTCCTATAACCAGTTAGGGCGTTGGTACAATTGTCTTGACAATAAGTTCGACACAACGAATTTTATGGTTTGGCACAAGACAAACCCCGCCCCAAAAATATTCAAAGCGGGATTTCTGAACAGTTGCGAAATGATCTTCACCTGTTGGAATAAATCACACACTTGGAATTTCTTGTCTCAAAAAGAAATGCACAATTTCATCGAGACACCTATATGTATGCGCCCGGAGAGATTGAGCAACCCCAAGCATCCGGCACAAAAGCCTGTTTCAATATTGAAAAAGATGATAGAGATAGCTTCAAACAAAGATGATATTGTATTTGACCCTTTTATGGGAGTAGGCTCTACAGGGGTGGCCGCACTTGACTTGAACCGCCGGTTTATCGGTATCGAATTGGCTCCGGAATATTTTGCGGCCGCAAAGAAGCGCATAGAGAAGGCTCTGCAACAAGAAGATGTTTTTTCAAAATACGATGCACTCGAAACCACAGACACGCTGCACGAGCCAACTGCTTCTTATAGCAGCACCTTTACTGTAAATGATGAAATAAATGCCTTTTTTGCCACAAAAGCATAAGAAAGTTTTTTTACTGTATGACGAATATTAAAAATGTGGAGCATAAACAAAGGGCGTGGCTGTCTCCCATAATAAAATGGCCTGGCGGAAAAGAAAAGGAATTGGAATACATCCTGCCCAGTCTTCCACGGTTTAACAGATATTTTGAGCCTTTTGTCGGAGGTGGCTCCGTTTTTATGGGGATCAGGGCTAACGAATATTTTATAAACGATCTTTCCAAAGAACTTATTCAACTGTACAGGAACATACGGATTGGCAACAAAGATTTTTTCAAGTATGCACGGGCAATTGACGGTTCATGGATTAACGCCAACAGGTTTTTCTTGTCCAACAAGGAACTTGTCGATGTTTACATCAGCTATAGAAATGGGAATTTGCAAAAAGAAGAACTCAAATTTGCAATAAACAAGTTTTGCACAGACAAAAAGGAAAGCATCCTGAATATTATAGGGAAAGATTTTGCAGCGTTACCATGCATACTTCTTTCAGAAATGGAGAAGAACCTTTTAAGAAAGATGACGCGTATGCACGAGCTGGAACAGAAAAAGCACGAACTTCCCCAAAAAGACTTGGACGACAATATAGAGACCGCTATAAAGAGTGCGGTGTATATGAACTATCGTTACTTGTACAACAATGGCGGTATAAAAGGAAGCCTGCCCGACCTCCATTGTGCATTGTTCCTGTTTATAAGGAACTATGCTTATAGCGGTATGTTCCGCTACAGCAGCAAAGGCGACTTCAATGTTCCCTATGGCGGAATAGCGTATAACAGCAAGCAGATGTCAAAGAAACTGGACTATTATATGTCCGAGCCTTTAAGAAAGCATTTTTACAATGCGTTTATAACGAACCTTGATTTTGAGGAATTTCTCCGAAAACACAAACCCGCCTCGGATGATTTCATATTCTTGGACCCGCCTTACGACAGTGAGTTCAGCACCTATGCCAACAATGAGTTCACCCAATCAGATCAAAAAAGGCTTGCTGATTTCATGATAAACGAATGTCCCTCCAAATGGATGATGATTATAAAATACACTGATTTTATATACGGGCTATACAATAAGGACGGCATCAACATACGGACATTTGACAAAGAATACCTCGTCAGCTTCATGAACCGCAATGACAAAAAGGTTACTCATTTGCTGATTACTAACTACTGACAGGCAATTGCCATTCATAGCCGGTGGCGGTTTGTTTTGGAAGAAATATTCTGCATAACCCACTATTAATGGCAATGGGTAACAAATCTGAATTCTGAAACATCTTCATTATTTCCATACCTCATATTTCACATACCAGGTTTATTTCGTGTTGAATGTTCTCTTCTGTTATTTCCTCGGGGCGAGATGAAGGCTCAACCATTGAATACGCACCCTCTCCCGAACAGGCGTGAAAAAAGGTCTGATGTAGTCTGGATTATATCAGACATAATTTTTCCTGCGTCCTATGTAGTTTTTCCCATGTCCCATGTTGTTTTCGGTGGGCGGAGTATGGTTTCGCGCAATCAGATGTTCCTCGCCCCGCAAAAGGGACACGTGCCTTTGTGGCGCAACTTGTGCCCGCATTTGCCGCACACGTATTTGTATGTGCGGTTTCTGCGGTATCTTACAAAGGCAAAGGCTGCGTAGGCAATGAAAAGCGGGTAGCCGGCATAAACCATGGTGGCTGCCGCAAATACAAGATAGACCACCATTGCCATTCCGGCAAGCGTGAGCAGGTATGGCACTGCCTCCTGCCACTCAAGTTTGTGCACTACATCGTCAAAGGCGGCTATGGCAAGAAGCGCAAGCCCCCAAACTCCCGTAATCATTGCCGACAGCACAAATGGCACGGCAAACGGGTTGAGGGTGGGGTGGAAATAGAACTCCTGCCACGTCTGCGGCACGAAATGCTGTATTGACGCGTAAACAAGCGCTATGAACGCCGTGTCAACGCAGAGCAGCGCGGGATATATGCTGTCGATGTCGTTGAAGTGCACAATCCTCGCCTTCTTGCGCCTTATGGTTTTCAGAAGCCCCACCGCCACGGCAATGGCGGCGATGCAGCAGAGCGCAACGGTGCGCCTGTTGCCGAAAACATGGATGAACTGCGAGATGGGGTCTTCGGGCACGACGTTTTTGAGGAGCGTGCTTTCGGCAAGCCAGCCTATTGTCATCTGGTCGCGGGCAATCTTCACCCAAACGCTGTCGGCGGCGCCGCCGTCAACCCTCGCGATGTCGGCAACTACAACCCTGTCGTCCCTGTGCACCCATGCCGTGTCGCCAAGCGACTGCATGATGTCTGCGGGCGACTGCGGCAGCAGCATGAGGCTGTCTCCGCTTACGAGAAAGTTGCTGTTTTCGGTGAAATGGTGGTTGTGGGAAAATTCTATCGAGTCGCGCTGCTGCGGCGTGCAGTCCCACTTCATGTCCATCTGCGGGCGCGGATAAGTGCAGCCCGCCGCGACAATTATTGCGGCAGCCAGCGCAAGCGCAATTCCAAGAAAACTATTCCTCGGCATAAATCCTCATGATGCATTCCTTGCAGTCGAAGTCCAGACGGAAGCGACTTCCGTTTGCAAGGCGGAGAAACAGGTAGGAACGGTCGCTGCCGCGCCTTTTGAGGCACATGCCGATTTCGTTGCGCAGACAGTAGCGGCACGTCATTATGGGGGCGTTTTGCGGCTCTTCAATCTCCCATGCCGGCTCTACGCTTTCCGCCCCGCACTGCCTGTAGAATTTTTCCGCGAGCTTGTTTGCCACATTGGCGGAATACTCCACGCTCTCCAGCAAAGGCTTTTCGCGTGCGGCATCTGCCGTGGGGATTTTCGGGGTTTGGGTCATAAGCGAAGCCACAACGCTCCTGCGTGCTTCCGCCAGCAGTGAGGACGGTATGAAGTTTTCGTCGTTCTCTATTTCAACGCCGCCCGCCGCAAAACAAGTGCCGCCGAGCTTGGAGAGTTGCGCCACAATGTTGCCGCGCTGCGGACTGCGTGCCTTTTCGTGAGCAAAGTTTATTTGCGCATCGGCGTGGCGCGAAAGTTCGTCGGTTGCGGAAAGTGAATAGCCGCTTTCGGTTTCGGAAAGATTGAAGTCCAGCCTCAGCGTGCGCTCTGCCGAGGGCTTGGCAAGCAACTGCGAGAAAGCCTCGTCGTGATTGCGGAAAAGTCCGGTGTGGCACTTAATCTCCCGGGGCATGGACGCGGGGAAAAGCCTCGTGCCCTCCGCACGGTTTGCGCGGAAGCCGCGAAGTTCGCCGCTGTCGGTGAAAAAGCACAGTCCGTCGCCGTTGGAAAACTTCTTGTGCCCCGAAACAAGGATGCTGTGTCCCCTCGTCTCGCATACCTCCCGCACCTCGCCAACCGGCTCGCCGATGCTCTTGGGTGTGGCGGGACAGGCAAGCCGCATGGTCCTGCCGTTCATGAAATAGTCCGTGAAGCCGCGGTTAAAGCTCTTTTCGGGCTTGGGTTCGAAAGCCAGGGCCACACTTCCCGCCGAACCCCTGCGGTATTCCTTGCGCCGCGCGAAAATTGCGTCAAGTTTCTTTCTGTACCAGGCCGTGATGTTCTTTACATACTCCGTGTCTTTCAGCCGTCCCTCTATTTTCAGCGAGCTTACGCCGGCGTCCAGAAGTTGCTCAAGAAAGTCCGTGCGGTTAAGGTCGCGGAGCGACAAAAGGTGCTTGCCCTCGATTATCTTCACGCCGTTTTCGGTTTCAAGGTCAAAGGGGAGGCGGCAGAACTGGGCGCACTCCCCACGGTTTGCGCTGCGCCCGAAACAATGCTGTGAGGCGTAGCAGCGTCCGCTCATGCTTACGCACAAAGCTCCGTGGACGAAAGCCTCAAGCCGCATTCCGGGGCACCGTTTGTGTATTCCGGCTATCTCCTCTATTGAAAGTTCCCTTGCAAGCACCGCCGTGGAGAAGCCTTCTTTGTAGAGCCGCACGATTTTCTCCGGCGTGCGGTTGTCGCATTGCGTGCTTGCGTGCAGGGCTATGGGCGGGAGTTCCATTTCGAGAAACGCCGCATCCTGCACAAGCAGCGCGTCAACGCCTATGCCGTAAAGCCGGCACGCCATTTCCCTTGCCTCCTCCAGCTCGTCGTCATACAATATGGTGTTGAGCGTAGCGTAAACTTTGGCATTGAAAAGGTGGGCGAAATCCACGAGACGCTTTATGTCGTCTATGCTGTTTGCCGCAGCCTCCCTTGCGCCGAATTTTGGCGCTCCTATATATACGGCGTCCGCTCCGTGGCGTATCGCCTCTATCCCTGTGTCCGCGTTGCGTGCGGGGGACAAAAGTTCTATGCAGCGTGTTTCTGCGGCTTTCATTTCTTGTTTACGTAATAGTTCAGCCAGTTGGAGTAGAATGCGTCTGCCGGTTTCTGCCACGAATATACCGGGCCTTTCTCCGGGTTGTTGCCGGCATAATAGTTTTCCGGCATTTCGATTTCAAGCCCCCGCGCCAGGTCGCGCCTGTATTCTGTGTCGAGCGTCGTGGGGGAATACTCAAGATGCCCCATCACGAAAAACTCGCTTCTGTTCTTGGGTTTCACAATCCCCACGCCCGAACTTTCTCCCTGCGCAAATATCTCAAGGTCGTCCACCTTGTCGATGTCGCTTTTGCGCACTTCGGTGTAGCGGCTGTGGGGCATGTTGAACACGCGGGGTATGTTGCGGAAAATGGGCAGGTCCTGCTTCATGAGTTCCTGCCTGTAAACTCCGAAAAGCTTCTTCGGCAAATCGTACTTCGGCACGCCGTAGTGGTGGTAAAGCCCAACCTGCGCACCCCAGCAGAGATACACCGCCGAACCGATTTCCGTGCGCGACCAGTCGAAAATCTCGGTGAGCTGTTTCCAGTATCTCACGTCCTCGAACGGTATCCTTTCCACCGGTGCGCCCGTAACAATCATTCCTTCGTACTGGCGCGACGCAAGCTCGTCGAAATTGCGGTAGAAGGTGTCCATGTGCTCCTGCGGGGTGTTCTTGTACTTCTGCCCGCGTATTTTCACGAGAACAAGCTCCACCGGCAGGCAGGTTTTTGAAAGCAGGCGTGCTATGTCGCTCTCCGTAACCTGCTTTATGGGCATGAGGTTCAAAAGCAGGATGCGCAAAGGCCTTACGCCCTGCGGGATTTCGGAATATAATTTTATGCCCTGCGCGGCAAGCTCCTTTATTGCCGGCAGATTTTTGGGTACATACAGTGGCATGGCGAAATATAGGTGTATCGTTGCAAAATTACGAAAAAATCCCACACGCATATATGTTATATGAGTTCGTGATAAAATACCGTTGAAAGCAGGGACGGAATTGCGCGGCCGGCAAACTTGTTTTCGTGCTGGCGGGTTCGGAAACGATGCTGTATGCAGCAAACGCCCCGAAAACTGCATAGGACACAGGAAAAACTACATAGGACACAGGAAAAATTATATCAGACATAATTCAAACTACATCAGACCTTTTTTTCGCCACTTGCAACGCGCTGAAAAACATTTCTTTATGTGAAAAAGATTATGAAGAGGTATTGTTTTGGAACTCAACGTGTTATGATTTTTCAGCCATTTTCGCGGTTTTGCAGGGAACATGGCTGCGAGGCAATGCGGAGACAGGCGTCCTGCGTTTTTGCACGGTGGCTCCGTTTTTTGCCGAAGAGCTAAATTTTTGCGGTTGGCGATTTGTGCGCTTAAATTCGTAACTTTGCTAACTTGAAAGCAACGTGCATCACCATGCTTAGCAAAAACGACATAAAGTTCATTCACTCCCTCGCCATGAAAAAACGCCGCGACGAGGAGGGGCTGTTTGTCGCCGAAGGACCAAAGTTGGTTGGCGAGCTTTGGGGCAGTTTCCGTTGCCGCCGCCTTTTTGTGGAGGAGGGGGCTGACATAGGTTTTGCGCCGGCTGGCGCGGAGCCCGAGTATGTGAGCCGCGCCCTGTTGGAACGCGCCACGCTTCTCACCACGCCCCACAGCGTGCTTGCCGTGTTTGAGAAGCCCGGCCCGGGAATGGCGGAGGACGTTGCCGCCGTGGCGGGGCGCGAACTCTGTCTGGCTCTTGACGGCATACAAAATCCCGGAAACCTTGGCACAATATTGCGCACTGCCGACTGGATGGGCATACGCCATGTGTTCTGCTCAAAAGACACGGCCGATTTATACTCGCCCAAGGTGCTGCAGGCCACAATGGGCTCGGCGGCAAGGGTGAGCGTTTCGTACACAGACTTGCCCGGTGAGCTTGAAAAGTGCGGCGCGCCGGTATGGGGCACGTTTCTTGACGGCGAAAACATATTCACGGCAAACCTTGAGCAGCGCGGCGTTGTTGTTATAGGCAACGAGGGCAACGGCATATCGGCGGAAGTGGGGCGCACGGTTACGCGCCGCCTTTTCATCCCGCCCTATCCCGAAAACCGCGCCACCGTGGAGAGCCTCAATGCCGGCGTTGCCACGGCTGTTGCGCTCGCGGCCTTTCGCGGGAGAGTGTATAACGCAAAAACAAGATGAAAACATGATTGGAAATATCATTTTCAATAATCTGAACATTATCATAATCGCGGCGGCGGGAGCTTGCGCCGCTTTCGGCCTGGCGGCGTTCCTGCTGTTCAGGCTGAGGCTTTATTCCGCCATCTCAAACACATCGCGCGACGTGCTGGAAAAGGATGGGGAGAAAGCCGTTACCGTAGTGATATGCTGCCACAACGAGGGTGGTTTGCTCGAAGGCAATTTGCCGAAAATAATGGAACAGAGGGGCGTGAAGTTTGAAGTGGTGGTGGTTGACGACTGTTCTGACGACTGCACGCCCGATGTGCTGAAGCGCATGGAGGGACGCTATCCCAATTTGCGCCACACCTTTGTGCCGGCAACGGCGCGCTATGTGAGCCATGCAAAGCTCGCCGTGTCTCTCGGCGTTAAGGCTGCGAGGAACGAATGGATAGTTATGACCCGCCCGGGATGCGCCCCCGTCACAGACTTGTGGCTAAAGGCCATGTCGTCGCGCTTTGTGGACGGGACGGACATTGTGCTCGGCTATGCCAACTATGCCGACAACGGCACGCTTGTGGCGGGCAGGGCTGTGTATGAGCGTTTGCAGTATAACATGGTGTGGTTTCTCTCGGCGCGCAATAAGGCTTGCGGCGGCGATGGCGGAAACCTGGCGTTCAGGCGTTCGGCGTTTTTGGCGTGCGACGGTTATGCCGCCTCGCTCGACAGTCTTTTCGGCGACGACGACCTGCTTGTTGACGCGATGGCCGCAAAGGGGAACACGGCGGTTTGCTGCGCCCCCATGGCGGTGGTGAGGGAATATTCCGCAAACCTGCGGCGTGCGTGGCGCAACGCCAAACTTTTGCGCACGGCTTCGCTTATGCACTCGCGGCGGCGAGGCTGCAATGCCGCGTTGCTGGCTATGAAGCTCTCAAACTTGGGGCATTTTCTTTGGCTCGCAGGGTGGGTTGTGGCGGCTGCGGTGTTTTTTGTAACGGGTTATGCGGTTGCTGCTGCGGCTGCGGTGTTTGCCGCAATTCTGCTGACAGTGGCCGACACGCTGCTGATGAGGCGTGCCACGTCCGCAGTTGGCGAGAGAAGCTATGTGTTCCTGCTGTGGTGGTATGAGACGGTGCGTCCGCTGGTTTACCCTTTGTGGAAGCTGAGGGCGAGACTGCACGGACGCGATTTGAGAAGACACGTATAGGAATGCGCATGATTAATATGTAAACAAACACGGAATATGAGACGACTTGCATTTATCCTTTTCTTTCTGCCGGCAATAATCCTGCCGGGCGTTACGGCTTTTGCCGGAAAGTATGTTGACATAAAGCTGAAGATTGACGGCAAAGAGCGCACAGGCGTTGTTTTCCTGCCGTCGGGACTACGTGCGGG
>CAKRMO010000025.1 GCA_934364765.1 uncultured Bacteroidaceae bacterium
TGGTTATTTCGCTCAAGGGACGCTCGGCGGTTTACAAGAGCGAGCTTATGCTTTACGAGATGCTTGCGCAGAGCAACTTCAAGCGTCCGATGTATATAGCCGTTACCGTGGGCAACGAAAACTACGGCAGGCTCGGCGACTATTTCGTGAAGGAAGGCATGGCAAACCGCATCACGCCGTTCAACACGGCAAAGAACGGCAACACGCTTGACCCCGAAAAGTGCTACGACAACCTGATGCACCGCTACAGCTATGGCGGATTGAAGGACAGGGAACTCTACATTGACGAAAACGCGATGAGAATGTGCTGGGGACACCGCACACTGTTCGCACAAACGGCTTTGGAGCTTATAAAGCGCGGCGAGACCGGCAAGGCAAAGGCGTTGATAGCAAAATGCGAGAAGGAAATCCCTGAATTCAACGTGCCATACGTCTGGCGCAGCGGGGCGGTGGAACTCGGCAGGGCGATGATGCTCACCGGCAACACCAAGCGTGGCGAATACGTCATAAACAAGGCTGCAACCGAATGCACGCAGTATCTGCGCTGGTATCAGTCGCTTTCCGCTTCAGACCTTGCAAGCTACCGCTACGAATACAGCGTCTGCCTTGAGGTTTTGCAGAATGTAATGGCAACATACCGCAGCCTGAAATCGCCGAAGGAGAAAGAGGTGGAGAAAACCCTCTACCGTTATTTCGAGCTGTGGCAGTCGAAGACCGGCACAGACTTGTTCCAGTCGCGTGGAGGCGCGGAAGCCGACATGTAACGCGGCGGCATTGTGTGCGAGTAAATGATAATCGAGCAACCTGCAACGTTCCTGCGATGGCTTTATCCTCACGCCCTGTGGAGAATAAACCCGCACGAAAGGGCTGTTTACCTCACGTTTGACGACGGGCCTATTCCCGTCGTCACTCCGTGGGTGCTCGATGTGCTGAAACACTATGGCATTCACGCCACGTTCTTCATGGTGGGCGAGAACGCCTACAAGCATCCCCACGAGCTGGCTATGGTCAGGGACGCGGGGCATCGTATAGGCAACCACACCTATAACCACATAGGCGGCCTCAGGCATGGCTACCGCTCATACATGCGCAATGTTGACAAGGCCAATATGTTGCTGCACACCGACCTTTTCCGCCCGCCCCACGGCTGGCTGAAATGGGATCAGTACAAGATTGTGAGGCAGAAGTACAAAATCGTGATGTGGGATCTCGTAACCCGCGACTACAGCATACGCCTCAATGGCCGCGATGTGCTGCTCAACGTCAGGAAATACGCACGCAACGGCTCCATAATCACATTCCACGACTCGCTGAAAAGCGAGGACAAGCTGCTGTATGCCCTGCCAAGGGCGATAGAATGGCTGCAGTCGCAGGGGTTCGCATTCAAGACCATTCCGTAAAGGGGGAAACAATAAGGGTGACAAAAGCTAAGTCCGCCAACTGTGCTTTCAGTTGGCGGACTTTTTATATGCGCGGATTTGCAATTTTGCGGAGAAATGCGTAACAGCCTGACTGAAAAGAAGTTCCTGGAAAAGAAAACGCTTTTGTAACTTGTTGTGGATTAGGCGTTTGCAAGCGTCAAAAAAAGGTCTGATGTAGTTTGAATTATATCAGACATGATTTTTCCTGCATAGGACATAGTTTTTCCTGCATCCGATGTAGTTTTCGTGGGGTATTGAAAATAACAGCCCGGTCAGGTTTTGCGATAATTGCAGTGGCGCGTTGCATACGCCCTCTGCGCTGCCGTGTGAATGTGTCCTGTGGGTTCTGCAAACTTTTAAGCAGTAGGTAAAAATCGCTTGGATACATACTATAAAATGTGCTTTTTAAGCGGTTTTTTATGGTAGGAGCGGAGTGAAAGTTTGATTGCACAAAATCCGCCTTCATAGGTTTTGCGTTTGTTTGCATTGAAAAAAACGGCAGAAACGCCGCATATTTTCTTTACTTTGTGAATATTTTCGTTGTATTTCGCGAGCAGGATGCAAAAACAACACTTTTTACAACAAAAAACAACGGAGCGTAACATATTTTTGCGTAATAAATTTTATTTGCAAGCGATATGAAACAAAAACTAATTCTGGTCGCGGCGGCTTTTTACGCAGCCGTTGCGATGCTGCCGGGAACGGCTTTTGCCGACAACAAGGGCAAGGTTTACAGGATAACATTCGCGGGGCGGGGCGACACAACCCTGGTGGGCAATGTTACCGTTGAGAACCTGAGCAACGGAAAAAGCGTTTCGCTCGGAGGGAAAGACACACTTGTTCTGGTTCACCCCTCGGAGTTCAATACAGTGGGCGTGGGCAACGCAACGGCAAGCGATGCCGGCGACATTAAAATCGACGGCGCACAGCTTACAGTGAAAACCGCCGTGCCGGCAAACGTGAGCGTGGCGATATACACCGTGTCGGGCGGGCTGGTTCACAAGGACGTTGTGGCAACGACATTCCAGAGCGCAACGCTTGCGCTCCCCGCACTCGGCAAAGGCATCTACATAGTGAAGGCCACCGCGCCGAGGCTTAACAAAAGCGTCAAGTGGCTCTGCAACGGCGGCAGCAACCTGCCCGCGCTCAACCTTGGCGGCGGAGACGGCAATGCGGAGTCGAAGATGACAAGGGCGCAGCTGCTTCCCGCTGTTGCCGTGTATGCAAGCCCGTACAGGGCGGAATACCTGGAATACACCGAGGGCGACAAATTGCGTTTCATTGGAGAGACGGGCAAGATGCGCACAATCATTATGAACACGCCACGCTCGAGCCACCCTGTGTATTTCGACTTCTTCAAGTGCGAGGATGCCGACGGCTACAACTACACCATTGTGCGCGTGGGCGACATGATGTGGATGGCCGAAGACTTGCGGGCTGTAAACGTGGGCGGCGTGAGCAAGATAGGCAAGGTTGAGGACTGGGGCGGAAGCAACGACAGCCAGGACGCCAAGCTCTGCTCGCCCTCGGCCGGCAGCGTATATTACTCAAAGGCGGCGGCACTGAAGGCGCTGCCCAAGGGCTGGAGCCTGCCCACGCTCGGCGAGATTGACTATCTTGTTAAAAAGACGGCGGGCAGTTACAGCACAGCCGGAAAAGCCCTCAAAAGCCGCGGCAACGAATGGGGCAACCGCGTGGGCGACGTTGACGAATACTCCGCAGGCGTCACTCCGGCGGGATACATAAAGAACGGCGCTATACACGATGCCGGCAACGCCGTGCTGCTGACGCGCAGCACAAAGGACCTCAAGCCGACATCGTTTGAGATTTCCGACAATTCCGACGAGCTGACTATGACCAACGGCTACGACATCCACAACCTCGGCTTCCACGTTCGCGGAGTGAGGAGCGCACCTTCGGCCTACACCCCGATGCTCAGGAAGTTCGGCATGGTGCCCCAGACAAAGGCCACCAAAGGAAGCGACGAAACCGACTACGGTCCGCTCGGGAAACTCTACACCATGCTCGACGGCCGCCAGAGCCTCGCGTTCGACTACAGCGGCGGGCAGCTTAACAGCGCAAACGCCGAGAAACGTTCGGGAATACTCACGCTGCGCAACCCCAAGAACACCGGGCTTATGGAAGAGGACTTCGACAACAACGGCTTCATAGGGCAGGAGAACGCAAGCACGCTGCGCAAAATGGCCGCAATGACGGTGAACGGACGGCAGTATATAATAGAGGCTAAATGGAGGTGTCCGTTCCAGCTTTGGACAAGGGTGGACGAAAACGGGAACATAATCCGCACGGACAGCCATGACGAAATCGGTTTGACATACTACTGGAGCGACTCCAGTAAAAGGGTTGTCGACATCGAGATATACGGCGACTCGGCGATGGGCCACAAGCTGATAAAGACATTCACCGTTACGGGACTGAGATACGACGACAACCAATTCGCCAAGACTTTCCCCTATTTCCTGTATGGCGGACGCACCACCGAGGCGCGCTACGATTTCGCCACGCGCTATTTCCAGTTGCTCACCGCCGACTTCAACCGCGACGGAACGGACGAGATAGTGGTGTGCTTCTTCGGATATATGACAATTCTTGACGGGAACAAAGTGCTGAACGCCACCAAAAATTCCTGTGAATGGAACGAATGGAATAATGCAAGAAACAGCGCGGTATATGCGTTTGACTCGTTCAACCGCTGGGACAGAGGATACGATTCCTATACTGTGGCGCGTCTTGCCGTGGGGGACGTGAACGGCAACGGCACTCCCGACCTTGTGATGCTGAGAGCCCGTAACAATCAGTACATAAAGAAGCTGGATTTGGTGGCCGTTGACTTTACGAAAGGCCCTTACAATGGTAATTGGGAGGGCGAAATGTGCCTCAGCTATGACCATGTAATGGGTAATGCCATGTATTTGCAGCTTGGCGACATACCGGGCGACAGGGTTGGTAAGACTTGGTTCCTCGACGTCAAGGTGGGCAACGTTACCAACGGCAAATACCCCGACATAGTTACGCTGCACCGCGACTACAGCGACAAATCGTATGCGCAGTCCGCAACGCTCGGAGTATATCAGTACACTCCCGACGGAAGTTATGGGCTTGACGGGCCGGAGTTCAAGGCAATTCCCGTGGAGGGCGGCACTGTGAGCGGCGGCTTCCGCAGCAACGCCGGCTGCGCTGGCAACTGCAATGTAACTCTTCTGCGCACGGAGCACGGCATCTCGTCAAACCGCGACATTATTGTGGGCGCAGACCTTTGGAGGTGGAACGCAAGCACCGGCAAGGTGAAGTTCGACCGCCAGGTGCTCGACTGGATGGACACCGGCAACTATTCCATTTTCGCCGACAACATCGTTCCGGTAAATATTACGGGGGACAGCCAGCCCGAAGCCGTTTACTATTTTGCGAGCATGAGCACGTCCGACAATGCGGGCAAGCGCTACCTCTACTCGTTCCTTGGCGCGAACTACCTTACCTGGTACAGCACGGGCGGCACCGAAGACCACCTGCTTAATTGGAAGGAATGGGAATACAACACCCAAAAGTTCAAATACAATACGCAGGGCAACCAGTGGAGTTCCAACAAGGAGTGCGAGCTGATGTGGTGGTTCGGCACCAACAATGGGGAGTGGGGCAACAACCCCGCAATGTGCGCCGTGAACATAAACGCCCGGTGCAAGACGCTCGAATACAAGTCAACCCAGAAGGCATTCAGCGAGCCGACGATATACGCCATGATAGCCGCGCCGCCAATCTATCTTTACGGCGAATACGAGAAAGCCCCGAGCGAGGACTATGTTACGACCTGGGGGTATTCGCGCAGCCACAGCATGGAGACCACGACTTCGGGCAGCATATCGGCGTCGGTAATCGGAGGCTTCGAGTATGAGTTCAACGCCCCGCTCGTCGGGCAGAAATTGGGCGGCGTGGAATTTACCGCGAAGTTGCAGAGCGAGTTCTCCAAGTCAACCTCCGCAGGCTCGTCTGTAACCTACAGCCAGACATACGAGGCGAGGGACGATGACCGAGTTGTGATGCAGGTAACGCCATATACGCTCTACACATACGAAATCACCAATGCGGCCAACCCCGATGAGATTGGCGGAGATTATTATGTGGCAATCCCCGGCAAGCCCAAGACAATCGGTCTCGGTCTTGCAGACTACGAGGTTCTTGTGGGCGACGCTCCGGGTGCGCCCTATCTCGGAAATGTGTTCAAGCACACGATTGGCGATCCGTTCTCCTATCCCGGCAAGCCGAACGAAATAGACGGCTGGGGCGTAATGTGGGGCAACGGCGATGAGAACAGCTATGTAACCACAGGTTCCGGCGGTGCGACAACCCGCGAAATATCTATCGAGAAGTCCACGTCGGGCTCCACGGGTTTCTCGTTCTCCACCGAGACAGAGCTTGTCGTTACAGCGGGATGCCTCAAGGCTGGCGTGGGCTTCGGCTACAACCGCACAAACGAAATCTCCCACACCGAGACGCAGGGCTTCGCCGTGTCGGCAAGCGTGCCGGGACTTGTGGTTGGCGACACCAATCCCGACCGCACGTTCTTCGACTGGAACCTGTGCTGGTACAGCCATAGTGCCGGCGGACAGAATTTCCCGGTGGTCAACTATGTGGTGAGGCCAATGAGCTTCGATTCAAACAAGAAGAAATTCTGAAACACCGCAGTTCCGCGCCGCAACGCAAGCGGCGCGGAACTTTTCCGCAAGGTCTTTTTTGCCGCTTTTTTGCGGTGGGCGCGACATTCAGCCACCGCCGGTAAAAAGACGCACCCGCAGCCTTGGCAAAATTGCCGGGGGGGCGGGTTTTTCTTTTGTGCTTTGCCGGAAGGGAAACGCCGTCCCGTCATTTTGCTCCCCGGTTTCCGTTTCCGCAAGTCCGTGCAGCTATCTCGCGGATTATGCGTAATTTTGCATCAGTATGGGAAATATTCAGACAGCAACCCTTTCAAACGGGCTGAAAGTGATTTTCGAGCCATCCTCAACAGGAGTGGCCTATTGCGGATATGTGGTTTATGCCGGCACGCGCAATGAGAAACCCGATGAGGACGGCATGGCGCATTTCATAGAGCACGTGAGCTTCAAGGGTACGGAGCGGCGCAACTCGTGGCATATAAACAACGCGCTCGAGAGCGTCGGCGCAGACCTCAACGCCTACACCGGCAAGGAGGAGACCGTTTACTACACCGCCATACCAAAGAATGAACTGCCAAGGGCGATAGACGTGCTTAGCGACATGGTGTTCCACAGCAGCTATCCGCAGCGCGAAATAGACAAGGAGGTGGAAGTTATCTCCGACGAGATAGAAAGCTACAACGACAATCCCGCCGAGCTGATTTTTGACGAGTTCGAGGAACTTTTGTTCAAGGGCCATCCGCTCGGCAGGAACATCCTGGGCAACGCCGCACGCCTAAAAACCTACACAACCGCCGATGCCGCCGATTTTGCACGGCGTTACTACCGCCCGGCAAACTGCACTTTCTATGTGTATGCCGATGCGGATTTCGGGCGCATAGTGAAACTGCTCGAAAAGGCTACGGCCGGGCTTGACCCTGCGCCTGCGGTGAAGGAGGGGATTGCGCTTCCGGCATATGGGGCGCAGGAAGTGGTGCATGACAAAAAGACCCACCAGGCCCACGTCATAGTGGGCGCACGCGGGTTCAGCGCGACCGACAAAAGGCGCACCGCCTTCTTTTTGCTTAACAACATTCTCGGCGGGTCGGGAATGAGTTCCCGCCTCAACGTGATATTGCGCGAACACAGCGCGTTGGTATATACAGTGGAAAGCTATGTTTGCTCATACGCCGACACGGGAGTGTGGGGCGTTTATTTCGGCTGCGACCCCAAGAATGTGGCACGCTGCCGCCGCCTTCTGCTTGCCGAGCTGAACCGCATGACTTCCGTGCCGCTCACCCCCACGCGGCTTGCGGCGGCAAAGCGGCGGCTGAAAGGGCAGTTGCAGCTTTCGCGCAACAGTTTCAACAGCTACGCAATCGGCATGGGACGCTCGTTTGCCAAGTATGGCCGCCACCGCGACATTGACGAGCAGTGCCGCGCCATAGACGCTCTTTCGGCGGAGGAGGTGATGCTGGCGGCGGAGGAGGTGATTTCCCCGGACAACCTTACAACGCTGATATACAATTAAGCCGAAAGCAAAGGTGAAAACATTTGCTTGAAATGTGTTTTTTCCAAGCCCCCCCGAAAACTACATAGGACATAGGAAAAACTATGTCTGATGTAGTTTGAATTACATCAGACATAATTTTTGCTTTTGCAGGCCTCAGAAGCACAATAACTTACAAAACTCGCTTAAAACAGATAACTCTTTGTAAGTCAGCGGTTAGCGTGAAACCGTCTGCCTCACGAGGTTTTTTCAGAGGCTTTCCTTTATGACCTTTATCATTTCGTCGGGGGTGAGGGTGCTTTGCTCGTGGCGTTCCATGCTCTTGAGCGTAACGTTTCCCGCTTTCGCCTCGTCCTCGCCTATCAGCGCCACGAATGGTATGCTGTTGTCGGCGGCGTATGACATTTGCTTTTTCATCTTTGCGCTGTCGGGGTATATCTCCGTGCGTATGCCTGCGCGGCGCGCCTTTGCGGCAATTGCAAGGCATTGCGCCGTCTCGCTTTCGCCCCCGAAGTTGACGAACAGCAGTTGTGTGCCGGCTTTCGCCTCCTTTGGATAAAGGTCAAGACCGTTGAGCACGTCGTAAATCCTGTCCGCACCGAACGATATTCCCACGCCGCTCAGTCCCGGCATGCCGAATATGCCTGTGAGGTTGTCGTATCTACCGCCGCCGGTTATGGAGCCGATGGCGTAGTCGAGGGCTTTCACCTCGAAAATGCAGCCGGTGTAGTAGTTCAGCCCGCGTGCGAGGGAGAGGTTGAACGTTACGCTGTTTTTGAGCTGCGATTTTTTTAGTGCGTCAAGGACAAATTCCACTTCCGCAATGCCTTTCATGCCGGTTTCGCTGCTTTCAAACTGTTGGCGTATGGTGGCTATTTTCTCCTCGTTGCTTCCCGACAGGGCGATGATAGGTTCGAGATCCTTTATGGCTTCCGCCGAAATCCCCTCTTCGAGAAGTTCCTTCTCCACGCCGTCAAGCCCAATCTTTTCGAGTTTGTCAATTGCCACGGTAACAGCCGTGATTTTGTCGGCAGCCCCGATTTTTTCGGCAATGGCGGCAAGCAGCTTGCGGTTGTTTATGTTAATGTCAACGCGTATGCCGAAGCGGCTGAACACCTCGTCGATGATTTCCACCAGCTCCACCTCGTTGAGCAGCGAGTCGCTGCCCACCACATCGGCATCGCACTGGTAGAACTCGCGGTAGCGTCCCTTCTGCGGCCGGTCGGCTCTCCACACCGGCTGTATCTGATAGCGGCGGAAAGGCATCTTGATGTCATCGCGGTGCTGCACCACAAAACGCGCAAACGGCACTGTGAGGTCATAGCGCAGCCCCTTTTCGCAAATTCTGGCAGCGAGCTTTCCCGCGCTTTCCGACTGCATTTCTTCTGCTGAAACGCCGTTGAGGAAGTTGCCGCTGTTCAAAATCTTGAAAAGCAGCTTGTCGCCCTCGTCGCCGTACTTCCCCATGAGCGTGGAGAGGTTCTCGAGCGCGGGGGTCTCTATCTGGCGGAAACCGTAAAGTTCGTACACTTCGCGTATTGTGTTGAAAATATAGTTGCGTTTGGCCATTTCCTGCGGCATGAAGTCGCGTGTGCCTTTGGGTATGGAGGGTTTTGTTGCCATCTTGTGAATTGTTTTTATGGTTGCAAAATTACGCTTTTCCACCCATATTTCGGGAAAAACGTGGGCATAAAAGCCTTGCGTATGCTAAAAGCGGATATTCCGCGTTTTATATGAAATGAATATTGAACGCGATGAAGGACAAGGTTATCGGGAAATGGAAAACCCTTAAAAGCGAGTATCTCATAAAGCGTCCGTGGCTCACGGCACGGAAAGATTGTGTGGAGCTGCCCTCCGG